>CAYWMH010000254.1:0-3767 GCA_964459315.1 uncultured Verrucomicrobiota bacterium | reverse complement strand
CCCGAGCCAAGCCGGCACCATCAACAGCCAAAACCAAACCGGCAGAATGACGGCGGACACCGCGGCGCGAAACGGCGCTTGGCCAAGCGGCCGGGCGGCGGCGGCCCACCGGGCAGCGACCACGACGACCGCCGTGAGCAATACCAGAAGCAGCCATTCCGGGAGGAGGTAAAGGGAGAACCGATCCAGCCAAACCACCGTCATGCCCAGCGCCCAGCCAAGGAGCGCGCGGTTGGCCAGCGGCCGGAACGCCGTCCAGGCGCCGGGACCGGTTGTCGGGGCGTCCGTCAAGGCGACTCGAGTTCCTGTAACAGGTCGCCGGTGCTCTCGAACGGATTGGGTTCGCTGGGCTGGCCCTGCTTGGTTTCGCCGATGCCCAGTTTGTCGGCGATCTTTTGCTTGTCGTCGGCGGGGGGCGCGGCCGGGGCGTTCGTTTCCGCCGGTGCGGCGGTCGCAGGCGGCAGGGGCGGGGCATTCTTGTTTGCCAGTGCGGCCGGTTGTGGCGCGTCGGGTTGTCGCGCTGACTCGGTGTCACCCCGCGTCGCAAACGGGATGATCGTAGCGGAAAAGAGAATGATCGCGAGGAGGACGGCCGCGGTGAAGCCGCTCCGGACAAGGCTGCTCCGCGCCACCGCGCCGAGCATTTCGCGGGGAGACTTGCCGCGCATTTCCCGCATGAACTGGTTCAGCTCCGCCGACACGGCGGCGCTGTTGCGCTTCAGCGATTTCACGTCCCGCGTCAGGCTGGCCTTGGGGGCGGGGGCTGGGGCTGGGGCTTGGCCAAGCGGGGCGGCGGGCGCGTCCGGCTTGGCCAAGCGGACGCCGGGCAGCGTGCCGGCGGTGGAGGTCGTGCCGTCTTCGAGGCGGATCGGCTGGCTCGCCGCAATGCAGTTGGCGTCGATCAACGCCTGGACTTCAGCCGGCTCGAGCGGGCCGATTTCGTTTCCGTCTTTCAGCAGGTAAACGGTCATGGGATCAGGGGGCTGCGGCCGGGTTGGAAACCGGTTCCAGCACGTGGTGCAGTTCGCCGCCGGCCTCGCTCACGGCCTCGATGGCCGGCTCAAAAAACTCGGCGATCACGTCCTTGTGCACCTTGAACAGGACTGTCCGGCCACCGGCTGGAAGGTCGCCCAGCAGTGACTCGAGTTCCGCGGCGAGGGTCTCGACCGGGATGGCGCGGCCGTTCAGGTAGGTGACGTTCTGCCTGTCGATCACCACGCTGGCGTTTCGGTTCGCCGGTTTCACCAGCTCCGTGCCAGTGGCCGGCTGCCAGACAAGATGGGTCTCGTCGCGCGCCCGGGCCAGCAGGACGATGAAAATCAGCAAAAGGAAAGCAATGTCGCCCATGGCCATGGATGGCACGGTTGCCTCAATGGTTTTTCGCCGGAGGATCATGCGCTAGTTGAGGTGGACAGTCTGCTCCTCCTCGAGCAGCAGCGTGACGATACCGCCGGCTTGCTCGATGATTTCGGTCATCGCGATCCAGTGCGCGTACGGCACGTCGGCCTGGCTCTTGAGCACGACCACCCGCCCGGCCTCGGTTTTCTTTTGCGCGAGCAACTGCCGGATGCGGGGCGGGAACTCCTCCAGCCGGTACGGGGTGCCATCGATGGTGACGGTGGCCGGGGTGAGGCCGACCTCGGTGCTTTGGGAGGCCTCTGCCTCCTCGTTTTTCTCGCTGCGGGGAATTACCTGCGAACGGCCGTCCTCCGGCTCGACCGAGGCGCACACGAGGAAAAACACAATCAGGATGAACGCGATGTCGTTCATCGCGCTGGTTGGCGTCTCGACGAGGTATTTGGGTCGACGCAGTTTCACGGTGAGTCGGGCGATTTGTCCTCGCGGAGGGTGAGTTGCAGGGTGACCGCCTCCATCAACTCGGCGGCGGACTCCTCCACCTCGAGCACAAAACTGTTGATCACGCTCGAGAAATAGTTGAACGCCACGTAGGCCGGGATGCCGACGATCAGGCCGAAGCAGGTTGTCAGCAACGCCACTTGGATGCCGGCCGCCGCCGCCTGGATAATGTTGCCGCCGCCGGTCCTGTCCATCTCGACGATGTCGCTGAACGCGACGATCATCCCCTGCACAGTACCGAGGAAACCGATCATCGGCGCGACGCTGGCGACGATGGCCAGTAGGGGAAGGTGGCGCTCCAGCGCGGCGAGGATGTGCGCGCCGTAACCCTCCATGCTCTTGACGACTTTTTCCTCAAGCCGCGCCGGATCGTAATCGAGCTTGCTGAGAACCAGATATTTGCGGAGGCCGTTGGCAAGGATGGCGGCGACGGGGCCGCGCTCCCGTTCGCAACGCTCGAGCGCATCGCCAACGCGGCTCTCGGTCAGGTCGTTGAGCACGGCCTGTTTCAGGTCGCCGGCATCGACGCCCAGCATTTTCAGGCTGCGCCACCGCTCGATCATGACGGCCAGGCCGATCAGCGCCAGCAACAGGATGGGCCACATGAAGAAGCCCCCCTCGAGCAGCAGGCCAAGTGCGCCGGAATCGAAAAACCCCGAGACGGCTGACGGCCCCGGTTCCGCCTGGGCTGCATCGGCCGGCGGGGCGTTGGTGCCGCCCGCTTGGCCAAGCGCGGACTGCGCCAGAATTAAGCTCGGGTTCAACATCGGTTTCGGCTGCGGAACGTACCAAGCGCACCACCCAAAGTGAACCAAAAGCGCCGGGGCGCTTCCGGGTCATTCATCCTCCAGATCGGCCTCGCGCTCAAACTGGGCCAGCATCTCCGGCAGGGCCAGACGACCCCGGGCATACTTGGCTGCCTCCGATTCCGGGTAATCCCAGCGACAGCGGTTATAGTAGCGAAACGCCATCGGGACGTCCTTGTCCATCCGGAAACTTTCCCCCGCCCAAAACAACGCCTCGGCGCACAGTTTGTCATCCGGATACCGCTTGGCAAACTCCTCGAACCGCTCTGCGGCCTCGGTGTAAGCCGCCTGCTTGAAGTGGCACTGCCCCCAGCGGAACGCCATCCGCGAGGCCAATTCGTGCTCGGGGAACCGCTCAATGAACTTGCCGGACACACGTGCCGCCACCGGGTAGTTTTCCTTCAGGTAATAATACTCGTTGATGCGGATCATCACTTTCGGGATCAGCGGGCTATCCGGATGGATAGCCGCCATTGCGACGTACTCCTCGAGTGCCTGGTCAAAGTCACCCGCCTCTTCGTGGCACTGCGCCAGCTTGTACTGGGCGTCGGGCGCGAGCGCGTGGTCCGGGAAGCGGCGGACGATCTCCCGGTACGACTGGATCGCACCCGGCCAATCCTCCTGCTCCTGGGCGAACTGGCCCAGCAGATAGCTCACGCGAGCGGCATATTTTTCATCCGGGAAATCCTCCGCCAACTCGAGTAGTACGCGCCGGCCGTGGTCGAGGTTGGCCTGTGCCCGCTCGAGGCGCTCCAGTTTTTTCTGCGACTTGAACAACTCGAAGTAACTCTCGGCGATGTGGAACCGCGTTTGCGCCGCCAGATCCACATCATCGAAAAACTTGCTGAACGCCGCCAGCAACCCGTCAGTGCCAATCGCGATCGACACCTGCGCCCGCCGATCCGCCGCCTGCCGGGTGGCGTTCGACTGGTCGCGGTACACCACGTCAAGCCGATCGCCGAAGAAACACTCGATGCTGTTGTCGCCGCTGTTTGGCCTCGGCTGGCTCCGCGCGAGCAGCGGGAACGAGCCGGTGAACACGCCGCTGTGTCTCAAAGTTACGGTGAGCGTGACGCTTTCGCTCTCGCCACTAGGCCGAGTGGC
>CAYWMH010000253.1:2636-3768 GCA_964459315.1 uncultured Verrucomicrobiota bacterium | reverse complement strand
TGGGAACGCTGCATGCACAGCGAGCGGTTGATGACTGACCTGACTATCGAAAGCGTGATCAACGGTGTTGACTTGGCAGGCGGTGAAGACTTCGTGAAGTACACCAAATGGATCCCCAAGCAATGGCTGGTGAAGGACATGATCTTTTATGACACCACCATGAAACAATATACCGAGTTGATCCGAGAGGCTGCGGACACAGGCAGAATCGACCGAAAAAAAATCAGTCTGCATTTCTCAAAGGCCGAGGCAACCAGCGAACAAAAAATGTATCCATTCAGCCGGATGATGATACCCGCCTTGGGAAAAACCATGGCCAAGGCCGGGCGATTGATGAACAAATTGTCCGCCGCCCGGCTGGGTATCGCCATCGAGCGGTATCGACGCGCCAACAGCACCCTGCCCGGCGACCTCGGTGAACTGGTGCCGGATTACATCGGCGCCCTGCCGAGCGACACCATGACTGGCAAACCGCTGGTGTGGGAACACCACGGTAGTCCCCGCTACAAGATTCCCATCGACGACACTGACGTTGCGCAGCCATGGATTTATGACGCCGTCCTCGCCGCGATCCAGGCGGGCGACCTTGGCAAACTCAAGGCGTTCGCCGAGAACGGATGGAAAATCGCCCGGCCCGAGCCCGGCTCAACCCAGCCGCCGGAAAGCCAACCGAACATGGCCGGGATGATGCCTTACGGAATGATGATGCCGGGGATGTCCGGCGGGGCAAAAACGATCGACTTCAGCGCACCGGAAACCGAAATCCTCTCGCAACAAAACGCGCTACACCACGCCGTTCACAGCGGCAACCCGGAACTGGTGCAATGGCTTATCGAGCACGGCCTCGACGCGAACGCCAGCGCCACCGTCTGGACGCCCGAACCGCCTGACAAGGAGCCCGTGCCCGGGATGATGGACATGAGGGCTTACATGGGCATGGAGACGAGTGGCGACAACAGCGAACGAAGCGTGCTGGAGTTTGCCGTCAGCGAACAGGATACCGAAATGGTGACGACACTGCTCGACGCCGGGGCGCTCCTCATCGAGGCCGATGAGGAACCGGAAACCCCGGCCACCCCGCCCGGCATGGGCCTGCCCGGGATGATGGGCGGCATGCCGGGGATGATGCCGG
>CAYWMH010000253.1:0-2536 GCA_964459315.1 uncultured Verrucomicrobiota bacterium | reverse complement strand
GCGCTCGAGGAGGACGGCGAGGTTTCGCTCCTCCGCAAGGCCTTGGCCAAGCGCGACCTCGCCAAGGCCAAGCTGTTGATCGAGCGCGGCGCCAACGTCAACCACCCGATCCCCGGCACGGAACCGGCCAAGCCGGATCTTGGAAGCCTGGACGACCCGGGCTCGCCGCTTGGCCAAGGGATGGTCCCGGGCATGATGCCGGGGATGGGCATGGGCATGCCGGGCATGAACCCTTACGGGATGATGATGCCGGGCATGATGGGAATGGGGATGATGGAGGACACCAACAAGGTGGAGTTGGCGGCGTTGTCCGTCGTCTCGCAGGCGGCGCGGGTGGGCGACTGGGAGTTTTTCCAGTTGATCCTCGAGCGCGGCGCCGACCCGAAACGGGACGAACCGGACGGCAGCACCCCGCTGCACCACGCCGCCGCCAACCCGGACGGAGCCATCCTCAGGCATCTGCTGACGCAGCAACCCGACCTCGACACCCGGGACGACGCTGACCGGACCGCCGCCGCGCACGCCTATTTTGCCGGCCAGCCCGAAAACATCCGCCAACTGGAACAGGCCGGCGCCAACCTGAACGACAACATCCTCGTCAACGCCGCCGTCCGCAAACTGGACCGGGAGTTCATCGCGCACCTGATCGACAGAGCGAAAAAGCCGCTGGACGAAAACTGGAACCGCGCCCTGCCGGAGTTGGCAAAAATCATCAGGCCGGAGGATTACCCCGGAGAACCGGGCAATCCCATCGGCATGATGAATCCCATGATGATGGGAATGGGGATGATGCCGGGGAAATCCCCGGCCAAGTCGTTAACCGAGGAGGATCTGGCGACCACCCGGGCCATCGGGACGCTGCTGCTCGAGAACGGCCTGACCTCCGCCAAGATCAAGACCGTGGACGACCTCGCCAACCTCACGCAACCCAAGCCGGAGACCGAGCCCAACGAATAGCCCCAGCCAAGCGCTTGGCCAGGCGCGACGGTTTCAGGGCAGATGATCCGCAGATTCTGCGGATGATGACTTAATTGGAATTGGAGAGGACGATGAACCAGGCGGAGTCGGACTCGGTGTTGCCGGCGAGCACCATGTGGCTGCCGGGCTTCAGGTTCTGGGTCTTTTGAACCAGCATCTTGCCCTTGCTGAAAAGGATGACGGACAGCCTGCCGTGTTTCCTGTTGGTCACCTTGATCTGGGCGGCCCGGCTCAGCTTGGCGGACTTGGTATCCGTGTCGGCGATGTTCATCTGCTTGGAGTTCAGCTCGTAGTAATGCTTCCACTTGAACACACGGGCCAGCTTCCTCTTGATGCCACCGGAGACCTCCATCTGGTCTTTCTGCTCCTTGCTGGTGCCGAGCACGAGGCGGGCCTGCAAGGTGACCGGTTCGGCCTGCACCGCAATATGGCCACTGGCGGCAATCAGCAGCGTGACGACCATGACTGTGAAACGTTTCATCGATTGGGCAATTCGAGGCATCGCAAAGGCTGGCTTAAAGAGTGACGGGTGGGGCTAATCAAGCCAAAGTTGAAGGGTGTCGGGGCGCAGGTCCATCGAGAAATCGAGCCAGACAACGCTCATGTTATCGTCCCCTGTGTTGAAGGTCATCACGTCGATTTCGTCGGCGGACAATTCCAGTTCGTGGTCGCTGCTCAGCAAAATGCCGAGGTCAGGCGGCCCGTTGTGCCGCGAGGGCGAGGTCAGCAGAAGTAGGATGCAACCCAAGCCGACCAGCGGGGTCACCCAGCGCAGCAGCGAGCCCGTGCCGGAGGCCGGCTTGGCCAAGCGCTTGGCCTGCCGGTCTTCCTGCTCGATGGCTTTTGAGATTTGGCTCCAGTGGAAGTCGCCCGGCTCCGGCAGCGCGCACGGCATCTCCGCGCCGGCCATCAGCCCGCGCAGGGCGGTGAGCCGGTCATGCAGCTCCAGCAGCGCGTCATCGCCCTCGATGCGCCCGCGCAACGCATCCGCCTCGGCGCCGGTGAGTTCACCGTCCACCAGTGCTTGTACATTCAGTTCTGTCTCGTTCTCGTTCATTCGATTAATCCGTCCCGTTTCAGCGTTTCGTTCAGCAGGCCGGCCAGTCTTTTCCGGGCGTAAAACAGCCGCGACATGACAGTCCCGATGGAGGTGCCCATCTTCTCGGCGATCTCCCGGTACTCGAGTTGCTCGAACTCGTACAGGACGATCACCATGCGGTGCTTGTCCGAAAGCTTGGCCAGGGCAGCGTCGATTCGTTCCCTCAACTCCTGACGGTCCAATCCCTCGACCGGGTCGACCGTCTCGATCTCGAGCCGGTTCTCGACCGGGCCGGTGTTTTCCTCCATCGCCTCGATGGAGTCCATTCGCACCCGCTTCTGCCGTCGCAACTCGTCGAGGCAGACGTTGGTGACGATCCGGGTCAGCCAGGTCGGAAAACTGGCCTCTCCATGGAACTGTTCGAGACGCTGCCACGCCTTCACCCACGCATTCTGGGAAAGATCCACCGCGAGATCCTCGTTGCGCATGATGCTGTAGGCGCGAACGTAGATGCGGTCG
>CAYWMH010000252.1:0-3789 GCA_964459315.1 uncultured Verrucomicrobiota bacterium | reverse complement strand
CGGAATTATTCGAAAGTTTCGGATTGAAATCGGCTTCTCCCATTGATCTCATTGAATTCGAATCAGCGAATTCTGGCGAAACCCTGTTCAACAATGAAGAACGGATTCTTGTTTCAAGGCGATTTTTCGGCAGTGGACAGATAGTTTGCTTGGCTTTTGACTACATTCCTCCGCGGGTTACCCCGTTGCCGGAGAGCAAGCAACGTTCAAGGGCGACGTTCGGTGAGAGGTATCCGGCCTCGACCGCCTGCCCGCAGTTGAGGATGACCGTGTCGCGCACGCGCACGATCTTGTCGGCCCCGGACAACGCCAGCCCCTCATGAAAGCAACTCTCGATCCAGCAGCCGGAAACGGTCACCGTGCCGGGCGAGTCACCGCCGGCGTCGATGCCGTCATCCTTGCACCAGCCGATGAGCGTGCCGGTGATCTTGTGTTTGCCGAGGGTGAAATAAAGCGCGTCGTTGTCGCCGTCCACGAAGGTGCGGTCGTCACCCGGGAAATCGAGCAGCGCACTGTCGCGGATGATCACGGAGCCGCCGGTGAATTGGCCGACAGTCAGGCAGCGCTGAATCACGCAGCGGTCGAGGGTGAGTTGGGCCTCCTCCCCGTGAAACGCTTGGCCTAAATTATCGATAAAGAAGCAGTCAGAAAACATGCCAACAGCTTTTTTTCCCAGAAAAAAAGCGGCCTGCTCGTTTCGGTGCGTGCCGGCGACGTTGTTGGCGACGAACCACCATGGGTTGCCGCCGCTGCCGGTGACGAACGCCCATTTCGCCTCCACCGCCGCTGTGGCTCCCCTCAGCGTGACGCCGCCCCACGGCGTCTTCGGCGACTCGGGGCAGAATACAACCGGGGCCGTCTCGGTGCCGTCGATGATGAGCCGGCCGTGTACCGTCACTTCAACCTTCGGGGCCAGCTTGACGACGCACCCATTCCGGATGGTGAGGGTGGCTCCCTGCGCGATGGTCAGGCTGGAGGTCACATGAATGTGGGCATCCGATTTCCAGGTCGTTGTTTTTTTAATGTCACCCTGCACCTTCTGCCACGAGGCGTTATCGATCGTGATGGTTTTCCCCGCGAACAACGGGCCGGCCTTGAAGTGAATTGGCTCCGTTTCGTTCAACGCCAGCAACCCGGAGCCGACGCCCCGTTTCAGCGTACTGCCGGCGCTGCCCGCCAGCGGGCCGGTGAAGTTCACGCGCTTGGCTTGTGCATCGATCACCATCGCCACCACCGGCAACTGCAGCCCGACGGGGAAGCGGGTTGGCATGAACAGTTTCAACCGGACGGTTTTTCCGGCACCAGGCTCGAGCACCTGGCCGGAGGCGACTGGCGGCAGCGGGGTCCACGGCGGCAGCGCCCACTCCGAATGACCGCGCGCCGACTGGATGACGAACCGAACCAGGCGGGCGTGTTCCTCCGCTTTGCCAAGAGGAAGCTCCATCGAGCGCAGTTCATGGTAGCCCGGAGCGGTCACGTCGAGCCAGACCCCGGCCGGGATTCGCTGGCCGTCGAGCCGGTGCACCCCCACGGCGGTGGCGGTTTGGCTGACACGAATGCGAACCGGCCCGTTGGCAACCTGCCTGTCGGAGACACCCTCGACGACGATTCCGCCGCTGACCCGCGCTTGGCCAAACGCAGCGAACCCAATCGCCAACACGGCGAAACAAACCCGGGATGCGGAGTAGGAGGGTTGCATCTGTCTACGGCAGCACGCGCAGCCGAAAGTACCGCGCGGACTGGGCTTGTTCAATCAGTTGACGCACCACCAAGTTGCCGCGGTCTGGGGTCGGAGCGACCGCGCGGACGGTTCTCCATTCACCCGGCCCGAGTCGGTCACACGACTCGACGGCGTACGCCCGGTCGGGTTCAGCGTGGAAACGCAGCTCCAGTTGGCCAAGGTCGCGGACGGCCACCAGCACGGGCCGGATGATGGCATCGGGCGACGCGTTCGGCTGGCCGGGAGTGGGAAGTGGGAGGGAGGCCAGCGGGCCGTCGTCGGGGTCGGCTGGTTTCCGTCCCCGCGACGCCGCACCGTCGAATAGGCCAAAACGCGCCGTTGCACCCAAGCCGGTCAATTGGCCTCCGACGATCTGCGACAGAAACAGTGAGCCGCCCGCTGTCGGGATTTCAAACCGGCCGAACGCGCCGGGCTGGCTGTAAAGCCGATTGGCCTCGAGCAGGAGGAACCCGGTGGATGGGACGGTCAGGCCGCTTGGCAGCCGGAACTTGGCCAAGCGCGCCGGCGAGTCGCTCAGGAACCACCCGCCGATGTTCACCGCTTGGCCAGCCGGATTGAACAACTCTATCCAGCCATCGCTGCCGGGCATCACCTCGTTGATCCAGAGCGGGGAGTCCAGCGCGGCCAATTCGTTGTCGCCCCGGCCGGGTGAGCCGCCGGGGAACAGGCTGGGCATCCAGCCGCCCTTGGTCGACCAGGCTGCTTCTGCGCTGGCTGGATCGCGCAGGACAAGCGACCGCCCCAGGCCGTCGGTCTGGCCGTGCCAGTTGCCGTTGTAGTCGACCGAGAGCACCGTTTCGCCCCACGCGGTTTCCAGCCGGATGGCTTCGCCGTTGTTGGACAGCTTGCCGTCCCACGGGCCAACGATGGTCGCCTGCCCGCCGGCCGCCGCGGCGCGGATCAATTCCGGGTTTCGCGCGATGACAAGCCGCTGCCCGGCCTCCAGTTGATCGATGCCGGCCGCCGCGAAATCGTACCGCACCCCGCCGGCCAGGCGGAGGTCAGCGAGGGCGACACGGCTCCAGCCGATATTTTGAATTTCGATGAACTCGGCGTCCGGCTTGCCGGCTGGGCGGTACATGATTTCCGTTATGCGCAGGGCGTCCCGAAGTGGCTGAATCGACGGGGCCGAAGCGGTGAATTCCACCGGAGCCGACCAGTGGCTGGCGCGGTCGGTGTTGTCCCGGAACCGAGTCCGCACTCGGTAGGTTTTGCCCGGCTCCACTGCAGACGGCGGGATATGCACGCGCGGATGAAACTCGGCCAGTTCGCCCGAGTCCCAGGCAGCGCGCCACTCGAAGAACGGCAATCGTAGCGGCAGGGCGGCGGGATCGTAATCGGCATCCACCTCGGCGATGCGCCACCGCATCGAGGCAAACGTATTGTCCCCCTGCCGATCAGAGAAGGGGCTAGTTTCAAAAAACAGGGCGTTGGCCGGGTACCCCTCCGGCCCCTTATAGGTAATACTTGGCGTGCGGGGGATGCGAGTCGAGTCGCCCTCGGCCCGGGCCAGTTGATCGAGGTGGACCGCCCGGCCGCCGCTGGAAACGGTGGGACCGGTGTTGCCGGACCATCCCCGGAAGGCGAAGTTTTTCATGTCCCGCACCTTGGTATTCATTGGGCCAAAGTCCCGGCCGTTCGGGGCGGAACGCCAGCGGTCGCGATCCGCCATTGAGAACTCGCCGATCATCCCGGCCATATGGTCGATCACCGGGTTGAGCACCTCCTCCCTCCAAACGAGATCGCGGAACTCGCGGATGACATTGCGGTACTGCTGCCGGAACGCCGCAGTGTCCCGCCCGGAGGCGATGGCGTTTTTCGGGTAGTCGATGCCCTCGCCCCAGTTCGGCCCCCACGACGCGTCGGCATCCCACGGCAGCACCACCATGCGGCCCAATGGTGTCTCCGTGCTCGGCTCGAATTACCAGGCCCGGGTCTTGGAATGCGAGTCGCGTTGCCAGTAGTCGTAATGCCGGACCGCCTCGCATACGGTATGGTAGCGATACCAGAGATCCCAGTTCACGTGCGCGCGTAGCCAATCGACGGAA
>CAYWMH010000251.1:0-3865 GCA_964459315.1 uncultured Verrucomicrobiota bacterium | reverse complement strand
GGCTACAAGGTGCACGGCACAACCGGCACGCGCTACCTGCGCGGCTACATGGCCGAGCCAAGGTGCAACTTCCCCGGCTGCCTGCTCCTCGACGAGGCGCTCACGCTGCTGCTCCGCATCAACCGCAATCCAAGACACGCCTTCAACCTGGTCGCCGTGAAGGACGTGCGCGGTGTTCCGGCGCGGCACCCGAGGGAGGCCCAGCCTTGAGGCTGCTCATCCTCGGCGGCAGCGGCATGTTGGGCCACCAACTTTGGCGCGGACTTCACGCACGGCACGAAACCTGGGTGACGCTGCGCCGCCCGGTCGCCGATTTCGCCGCTCATCAATTGTTCCACGAGGCCAGGGCAATTCAGGTCGACGACATCACCGACGACACCGCGCTTGGCCAGGCGCTTGGCCGGGCGAAGCCGGAGGCCGTCATCAACTGCGTCGGCCTGATCAAGCAGCGCGACGAAGCCAACGACGAGGCGCTCGCCCGGCGCGTTAATGCCGAGTTCCCCCACCGCTTGGCCAAGCGCTGCGGCGAGATCGGTGCTCGCCTGATCCACTTCAGCACCGACTGCGTCTTCGCCGGCACCAAGGGCGGCTACACCGAAAACGACCCGCCGGACGCCCCCGACCTTTACGGTCAATCGAAGCTACAGGGCGAAGTAGCCGACACCCACTGCGTCACCCTCCGCTCCTCAGTCATCGGCTACGAACTCGGCACTCACCTTGGCCTTTTGGGCTGGTTTCTGAACCAACGCGGCCAAACTGTAAATGGTTATACAAGAGCTATTTACAGCGGCTTTACTACGCTCGAGATGGCGAGGATCGTCGAGCAGGTGCTCACTCAACACTCCGCCCTCTCCGGAGTTTGGCATGTCGCCAGCGAGCCGATTTCCAAGTTCGACCTGTTGAAACTTTGCCAGACGAAGCTGGGCTGGGGCGGCGTCATCGAGCCGGATGACTCGTTCGTGTGTGAACGCAGCCTGAACGCCGAACGGTTCAATGCGGCCACCGGCTATACGCCGCCGAGTTGGGACACGATGATCAGCGAACTCGCACATAAACCATGAGCGATCGTGCGCGCATCATCTCGGTCATCCCGGTGTACAACGGGGAAAGGTTCCTCCGTGGCACGCTCGACTCTCTCGCCGCACAGTCGCTTCAGCCCGACCGCGTGATCGTACTCGACGACGCCTCAACCGACGGCACCGCGGCACTCGTCGAGGCATATGAGTCGCTCGACTGCGAATTGGTTCGCGGCGAAAAAAACGAGGGGTTGTTCCGCAATTTCAACAAGGCGCTCGGCTACGCCTCCGCGTGCGATTACCTGCATTACATCTGCGCCGATGACGTGCTGCTGCCGGAGTTCATGAAGCGGATGACCGACGCGCTCGCGGATGCCGCCGCGCCGTCGTTCAGCTACTGCCTGCCAGAGTTCATTGACAAGGACGGCAACAGACTCGAAAGCCCGGAGCCAAGGCAAACGCACCCGCGCGCCGTTTCCGCCAATGCCCTGCTCGCGCAGCACAGCGAATGCAACTCACTCATGCTTGGCGGCGTGCTGATCAAGACGCTCGGCCAAGCGTGCCCGGTTCAGTTTCGCACCGACATGCCGCACGCGGCCGACTGTGTGTTTTATTCCGACCTTGCCAAGGCGTGTGAACAACGCGTTGCCGTGCCGGAGGTGTTGCTGCAGATTCGAAGGCATCCGTTCAGCATGACCAAGCGCAACGAGGAAAACATCCAAAGCTGGGTGCTCGACGAATGGGAGGCCATCCAACACGCGTTCAGCCTGATGGAGCAGCCTGCCCTGCCCAGGTGGCTGCGCCGGCAAAAACTGCGCTGCCTGTTTGCCGCGCGCTCCCGCGTCAAGATACAGCAGATGGCCGATGAAAAACCGGAGCACGCCAAGCGCATTTACGAGTCGGCCCGGCCCAGGGTGCCGTGGTTGCATTGGCAACTCGGGTCGATCACCGTTTTTTTACGCGACCTTTTATTCGGCTCGTCGGTCAAAAAGGAGCAGTGGCAGTAATCCAAAATGAATTTCCCATTTCTATCAACCGAACGCTCTTACGGATGGCTTAAACCCTTGGCAGGCACAGCATTAACGCTTGCAGCAGTCACGCTGTTTTTGTTTTGGGACAGTCTTAATCCGGCGCTGATTCTGTTCTCAAACGACGGCCCGCTTGGCTCAATCAGCACCGACGCGATCGAGATGCCCGGCACGTTTTTCGGCTATTGGCACGACCTGAACTGGCTTGGCTACGAACAGCCCAGCGCCTCGCCCGGCATCTACATGGCGCTTGGCCTGTTGCTGCAAAAAGCGGTGCTGTACCTCAAGTGGTGCACGCCCATCTGTCTCGTGCTCCTCGGGCTGTCCGCCTGGTTTTTCTTCCGCACACTGGGCCTGCGGAACTTGGCCTGCACGATCGGTGCGATGGCCGCCGCGTTCAACATGGAGGTCGTCTCGTACGCCTGCTGGGGATTGCCGTCGCGGGCACTCACGTTCGCCACCACGTTTCTCGCCGCGGCGTTCATCCTGCGCGCGCTAAAGTCGCGGCCGGGGGCGAACCTCGTCCTCGCCGGCATCTGCGTTGGGCTTGGCCTGATGGAAGGCTACGACATCGGCGCACTGTTCAGCCTCTACATTGCGGCGTTTGTCCTGTTCGGGTTCGTTATCAAGCCGCTCAAGGACGGCGAACAAACCGCGCTTGGCCAAGCGACGAGGCGGGGCCTGGCCGGCATTGGATTGGTGGCGCTCGTCGCCGGCTTGGCCGCCTCGCAAACCCTGTCCACCCTCGTCGGCACCCAACTCCAGGGCACAACCGGCGAGTCGGTAACCCCCGAGCAGCGTAACGCGGCCAAGGCGCGGCAATGGAATTTTCTGACGCAGTGGAGCCTGCCGAAGATGGAGACGCTGCGTATCGTGATCCCCGGCCTGTACGGCTACCGGCTCGACACACCGCGCCCGTATGATGACAACAAACTTCGCTCGCTCGGCGGCGGCAATTACTGGGGCTCAATGGGGCAGGATCCGTTGCTGGATCGCGTCGCCGAGGTGGAGAAAGTCATCGCCGCATCGGGCCGGGAAAACTTGGTCCCCGGTGAACTGGCCATGGAGATGAAAATTTCCATCCCGAAGGCGACCCAATTGTTGAGCCTGCGAAAGAATAAACACCAGCTTCTGCCACGCCACTCCGGCTCGGGCGAATACGCCGGCATCATCGTCGCGTTGCTCGCCGCTTGGGCGCTGTTTTTTGCGCTGCAAAAACGGGCAACGATTTACTCGCCGACGGAGCAGCGGATGATTCTGTTTTGGGCTACGCTGGCCGGCGTCTCGCTGCTGTTGGCCTATGGCCGGCATGCGTTGTTCTATCAACTCATCCACCAACTGCCGTTTTTTAACACGATGCGCAACCCGATTAAGTTCCTGCACCCCATGCACTTCGGGATAATCGTACTGTGCGGCTACGGCGTCGAGGGGCTGCTGCGGTTGGCCAAGCGCGAGGCGGGGGAGCCGGATCGCCCGGTTATCCTCTGGGTTCGTTGCTCGGGCATCGCCGCCGGCTTGATGCTGCTTGGTTCGCTGATTTTTGGGTCGTCCAGAAATTCGCTCGGACAGCACATAAAGTCACTCGGATTCGATCCGGCCACCGCGCAGGCCATGGCCGGATTCAGCGCGATGGAGGTCATCCTATCCGCGCTGCTGCTGGGCGCCGGTGTATTTTTCGTCGCGAAAGTGATGCGCGGGAACGCAGCGGCCAAGTGGGCACTAGCGCTTGGCCTCTTGATCGTGCTCGACCTGACGCGCGCCAACACGCCGTGGGTGCAGTACGAAAATTATCGCCAAAAATACGAGTCATCCACCCCGCGT
>CAYWMH010000250.1:0-3868 GCA_964459315.1 uncultured Verrucomicrobiota bacterium | reverse complement strand
GCAATGCTTCCGGCCGCAGACAACCCGGCGTCGTCCCGCCACGTGAGTGGCATGTCATCAGGGCGAGGATTGTGCCAGCGATAAACCACGCCGCGAATCTCGCCCAACAAGCCGGACTCGAGCAACTCGCGAGCGCGCACGAACGGCGCGCAAAAGCGCGTCCAGAACGGGACGTAATGCGCCAGCCCGGCGTCCCGGTACGCCGACCACATCTCGTAGGCCTCGGAGGCGTTGACGCCGACCGGTTTTTCGCAGAGCAGGTGTTTTCCGGCCTCGGCGCAGGCCATCACAGCCTCGTGATGCAGCGCATCCGGCGTGGCGACGATGACAAAGTTGACATCCTGATGACTGACAACCTCACGCCAGTTATCGGTCAGCAACCCGGCGCCATCCTCCTCCCCCGCCTGATCAAGCAGATCACGCCGACGGGCGCATAACGCGACAATCCTTGCACCGGTTGCCTCGCGGATCTCCGCACGGTACGGCGCGCCGATGTAGCCGGTCGCCCCGATCACGCCGACATTGAATTGAAACTCTCCCGAGTTGGATTCGTTTTCCGGACTCACTCGGCGGTGATAGCCCCGGGTCGGAGGCCGTTCAATCACAAATTCCCGCTGCGCAACGCCTCGATCACGGCAGCGTTGTCCGACTCGCCGAGGCCCAGCGCCTCGGCGCGCTCGAGCAGAGTTTGGTGCGTCTCACTCAGCGGTGTACCCGCGCCGATCTCCCCGGCCAGCTTACGAATGAGCCGGACATCCTTCAGGTGTTGGCTAAGTCGTGCCTGTGGAGGATCGAAATCGCACTTGGCCATTTTTTCGCCCTTGGCCTCCAGCGCCGCCGAGGCGGCGGGTGTTTCGCGGAGGATGGCCAAGGCGTCGTTGGCATCAAAACCAAGTGCCTCGGCGAAGGCCAAACCCTCGGCCAGCGCAGCGCGGTTCAGGCCAAGGATCAGGTTGTGCACCAGCTTGAACCGTGAGGCGGCGCCCACCGGGCCGATGTGAAATCGCTTGGCGGCCAACGCCTCAAGGATCGGTCGACAGCGATCGATCGTCTCGGCTGACCCGCCGAGGAACAGGGTGGCTTCACCCCGCTTGGCCAAAGCGCTGGAGCCGGCGACGATTGCCTCGATGTATACCGCGCCGAGTTTGACCAGCGCTTGGCCAAGCGCCTCCATCTCGCCTGGCTCGCCGGTGGTGGTGTCGATGAAACAATGCCGCCCGGTCACCGCTTGGCCAAGCGCCCCGACGACCTCGGCGGCAACGGCACTGGTCGGGAGCGAAAGCAGGAGGGTGTCGCATCGGCCGGCCAACTCGACCGCGCTGCCGCACATTGTCAGGCCACCAAGCTCGGGCACAGCAGGGTCATGCCCCAACACCTCCCAGCCTTGCCCGGCCAGCCGTTGGCCAAGCGCACTGCCCAGCAGCCCCACGCCGATGATGCCAACCCGATTTGACACGCCACCCATCGTTTCGGCTAATCCTTGATCTTGCCTTCAACTCCCTTGGGCATCAGCAGAATGCCGATGGCTCCAAAGAGATAAATCAAGCTGGTGATGCGGCCGATCTGTCGGAAGTCGTTGTCAAAATAGGTGATCAACATGGCCGTGATGAATACCGTGACTGCGGTAATGATTCGCCCGAAGTTGAAGCAGACGCCGGCTCCGACCGAGCGCACGCGGGTGACAAATAGTTCGGGGAGGAACAACGGCAGCCAACCGAAAAAGATGCCGCTAAAAAATCCAAGCACGGCTGTCATTATGAGAAACATTCCCGGATCGGCGGGGCTGGTGAACCAAAACATGCACTGGGCACTGACGAGGCAGATCAGGCTGTTGAGCAGGTAACTGCGCCGACGACCAACGAGGCTGGCGACCCAGCACCGAGAAAGCTGCCGACAATTCCCGGCAAGGAACGCCACATGACTACCTGCGCCTTTAGGGTGTCTGACCCGGCATCCTCAGCCCATTTGGCAGCCCAGTTGGAACTACCCCAGGAGCCGAACAGCGGCACGGTCGCAAGCAGAATCCCGATCAACGACACGGGCAGCAGCGACGATAGAAAAATCTCAGCTGTGCCGACTGATGGTTTTTTCTCTTCGGCTGAGCCCCCAGCTTTCTGGGCCAGCCAGCGCGGCGACTCCGGCACGATAAACGGGATCAAAATGCCAAGCACGATCGGTGTTCCCCCCAGAATCATCACCCAGCGCCAATCGTCGATGGTGACTTCACGGACATAATTTCCGATGCTTCCTACGACGAAGATGCCGATGTTGGCCGCCGTGCCGATCACGCCGGCGAGCAATGGTCTCGAGAGCCCGGACCACACTTCGCTCATCAACGCCACCCCGTTGGGCCACATGCCGCCCATACCCATGCAAACAAGAAAGCGCATGATCAACAGTTGCCACGGTGCCTGGACGAAGTACGCGAGCAGCGACATGCCGGAGTAACAACATATAGCCGCGGTCATCCCTTTCACGCGACCGAATCGATCTCCAATTCTTCCGAACACTAGTCCGCCCGCTGCTCCACCAAACAACAGCGCACAGACATAGTAGCCAAACCATGAACTGCTGTCGGTCAAGAGCCGGTTGTCGGCAGCGGCCTTGGCGAGTGCATCGATATCGCCTTCCCCGGCCTGTTCTTGTGCCTTCGCGGATTCGCGATCCACCTCCATCACTTCGTACTGGCCGGTGTTTCTCAACAGGTCTTTCGCGGCTGAACCCATGGCCAGAGTGTTGATGCCCAGATGCCATCCGGCAAAGAACCAACCGAGAAATGCGGAAATGACGATCAGGTAACGCCCGGCTTGGGTCAGTGTGTTGGTGGGATTCGAGGATTGTGTCGACACGGTTTGTCCTTGGTTGCTGGGCGGGGATAATGCGCCCGTGTTTGCAGCGGTGCAACAAATTGGTTTGGCGCGCTGCACGGGGCGTGAGACATTGCCCGCCCCACTTATTTTGACTCAACCATCATGATTCGCCTCGCTCTGATCAGCTCGACTCTAACGGCGGACACTTACGGTGCACTAAGCACGCGGTTGCATCGCGCGGCGTGGACGGCGTATGCGCCGGTGGATTCCGGTGGTTCGGGCCAAGCGCTTGGCCAAGTGACGGAAGCGGCCTCGGCTGAGGAATTGTTTGCCGACCGAGTGGACGCATTTGACGCAGTCGTCATCGATGCCGATCAAGTAACTGCAGAGCGTTTGGCCAAAGCGGCTTGGGCGCTCGGTAAACCGTTACTCGCCGGTGCAGTCGGCGGCAATATCAGAGCGCTTGGCCAAGCGGACACGCTGCTGATGCCGGCACATCCGTGGCGTTTTTTGCCATCGGTCCAATCGGTCAAGCGCAGCCTCGACGACGGTAAACTTGGCCAAGCGGGACTGTTGCGCATCCACCGCTGGCAGCCGCCCGGTGAGGATGTCGGTTCGCTGGCCGATCGCGTCCTACCGGATGCCGATCTCGCCTGCTGGCTGTTCGGGAGCGCTCCGGAGACGGTGTGGTCGCTGCAGTCCACGGCCAATCCGGATTACATCCAGTTTCACCTTGGTTTCGCAAGCGATGGCATGGCGATGATCGATGTCGCCACGTCGTTGCCGAGCGGCGGCGATTACTTTTCGCTGACAATGATCGGCGGCACTGGTGCGGCCTATGCGGACGATCATCACAACATGAACCTGCTCTATGGCGGAGGGCAGCCGAACACGCTCCGCGCCAGCCAGGGCCGGGCTGATCTGGTTGGCCAGTTGCAGGAGTTTGTCGACGCCATCGGTGAACAACGCAAACCAATCGTGACGCTCACAGACACGGCGCGGGCGACGAAGGTCGTCAGGCAGGTTTTGAAATCTGCCGAAAGCCGTCAGGTGGTGGA
>CAYWMH010000249.1:0-3905 GCA_964459315.1 uncultured Verrucomicrobiota bacterium | reverse complement strand
GCCGAAACAGGCTGTTCGCGCAACGCGGTCATGCGCTGGCCCAAGGCGCGGCGGCCCGGCGGTGGCGGGGCGGCGGGGACGACGGGGGTGCTGCGTATCTACGGGGCGGTGCTGCCGCGCTCGGTCCCGTGGGCCCTCCTCGCCGCCGAGCCGCGCGGCCCATTCCGGGATTTTTAAGCGGTACCGAATTACGAACCGAATCATGAACCGCCCACGATACCTCTGGCTGCTGTTGCTTGCCGTCGTCTTCCCCTTGGCCAAGCCGCTTGGCCAGGTGGCGGAAGCGGCGGCTAGGCCGAATGTGCTGTTCATCGCCATTGACGATCTCAACGATTGGGTCGGCTGCCTCGGCGGGCATCCGCAGGCCCGCACCCCGAACATCGACCGCTTGGCCAAGCGCGGCACACTGTTCGTCAACGCGCACTGTCAGGGGCCGATCTGCGGGCCGTCCCGCGCCTCCCTGCTTTCCGGTTTTTATCCCCACACCACCGGTGTTTACCAGCAGCCCGCCGGCAAGGCGATGGAGCGGGACCGGAACTTTTTTCACGGCCAAATGGTGTCGCACACCTTCGCCGGGCACGGCTACCGGACGCTGGCGGTCGGCAAGATCACCCACGGGTATCCGGCCAGGCGGGCGTTTGATGTCGACGGCGGCAAGTTTGCCGGCTCAGGCCCCAAGCCGTCCGGCGGGCGGCGATTCAACTACCATTTGCCCGATGTGCCGTGGACCGGCACGCAGACCGACTGGGGAGCCTTCCCCGACCGGGACGACGAGATGAGCGACCACCAGTCGGCCGACTGGGCCGTGGAACGCCTCGCCGGGAAGAGTGCCGAGCCGTTCTTCCTCGCCGTCGGGTTTATACGGCCGCACGTCCCGTTTTACGTCCCGCAAAAATGGTTCGACCTGTTCCCGCTGGAGGACGTGCAATTGCCGCCGATCCGCGATGACGACCTCAGCGACGTTCCGGAGATCAGCCGCCGCATCCACGCGCTGCCCAAGTACCCCCGGCTCGACTTCCTTCAGCGCAACGGCAACGTGCAGTTCCGCAAATGCGTCCGGGCCTATCTGGCCTGCGTGGCGTTCGTGGATCACCAGGTCGGCCGCGTGCTCGACGCGCTGGACAACGGGCCGTACGCCGGCAACACCGTCGTCGTGCTGTTCAGCGATCACGGCTATCATCTCGGCGAGAAGGATCGCGTCAGCAAACACAGCCTGTGGGAGGAATCGGCGCGGGTGCCTCTCGTTGTCGTCCCGGCCAAGTCGCAGGACGACCGGTTCGGCAAACGGGGGCAGCGTTGCGCCAAGCCGGTCGGGTTGATCGATCTCTACCCGACGCTGCTCGAGATGTGCGGCCTGCCGGCGCGAAAGCGCAACGAGGGGGAAAGCCTCGTGCCGCTGCTCCGGAACCCAACCTCAGAGTGGCGGTTTGCCACACTGACCACCTACGCCCGCGGCAACCATTCACTCCGCTCCGAGCGCCACCGCTACCTGCGCTTCGAGGACGGCTCGGAGGAACTGTACGACCACGCCGCCGATCCCAACGAATGGACCAACCTGGCCGCCCGCGCGGAACACTCCGCGCTGCTTCGGCGCTTCCGCGCGGAACTGCCCGCCGAGGAGGCCCCGTACCATCCGGCCGTCCGGAGCGCCGCCGTCAACGCCTGGTTCGCGGAACACCTCCGCCGTCACGGCGTGAAGTGATGCGCCTTGGCCGGCCAATAAAGTCTTGCACTTTGGGCCGCAGGTGGTTCCTTATCCGGCCCCGTTGACGATGAAAACATCAAGAGCCTTCACGTTGATCGAGCTGCTGGTGGTCATCGCGATCATCGCGATATTGGCCTCGCTGCTGCTGCCGGCACTTTCGCGGGCGAAGGCCAAGGCGCAGGAGGCGTACTGCATCAACAACAACAAGCAGATACTCCTTGCCGGTAAGATGTACACCTCGGATAACGACGACAAAAACGTCGTGATCTTCGTCCACCCGCCTTTTTCAAAAGTGTTCCACACCTGGTATGAGCTACTTGATCCGTACCTGAACACGACCAACATTCTCGTCTGCCCGTCGCGCAAGGGCAAACGCATCAAGACCACCCACGTCGGCGGCACGCCGTTCCCGTATCCCGTGGCCACGGATTACGCGATGAACCATGTGCTTGGCGGCGAGTTGAGCCACTGGGTCAACTACGTCCACACCAAGGATTCAAACGTGAAAAACCACGCCAAGGTGGTGTACCTCGTCGACTCCGGCGTGCAGGCCAACGCCAGCAAAAACCCGAGTGTCGATGTCAACTCCACCACCAAGCTGGGAGCGTTCATGATTGGCGACCCGGCCGTGATGATCAACGGCTCCGGCTGCCCCCCCTGCATGACCGGCCTGAGCAACCCGTGGTGGGGCGGCCCGCACCTGCGGCACGGCGGGCGCAGTGTCAACTCGCTCTCCGACGGCCACGTCGAGGTGATGGACCCGTTCTGGTTCCACGCCCGAACCCCCTGGCTCAACCCGGCCCTCGGCGGGCAGTAACCGGCTACCCGCTTGGCCAAGCGGCGGAGCGAGTTACCGGCGCCATGAAATTCACGGCGTCGGCCATCAGCACTGTGCGGGCTTTCTGGGCGACATTGCAGTTGTCAAACAACTGATCCACCGTCGCGCTGCTCGGGATACGCCGTGTCGATGTTCCGGGCGAGCCGGTCGGACCCGTACGGGATCTTCACCCGTTTCCGTCCGGTAGCACGACATAGTCTTTCCTGCGCGTAACTTTCCAAGAATAGTAGAATCGCATACAGGCATTTGTATGCCTGCAATTTCTATTGGACGGAGAAAAAAGTCTGAAGTTTGCTTAATGATTAAGGAAAAGAATGGAGCGGGTGATGAGACTCGAACTCACGACAGTCACCTTGGCAAGGTGATGCTCTACCAACTGAGCTACACCCGAAAACCAACCATTTTCAACCCTGCACCTAGTTCAACGATCCTGCTCGCTAACATCCGCTAACCAGTTTCGCCATAATACCCGGGAGTTTCCACCCCCGAACAGGGGGGCGGGGGGTGCCGCAGCATACCGCCCCTTCCCCCAGTTAATATATCTTCACCCATGGAATTTTTCACAAAAGCGGCCCTGCCCCTTCATGCGGAAGTTCCTTGCCTCCTTGTTCCAATTCATTCGCGCGGGTTTCCTGGTCTATACCGGGTTGCGAAAATTTGGGCTGGAGGCTTAATAACGCCAATAACCCGTCATGATATTTCTCCCTTAACCTGTCACCGCCCACGGGTTGTTGCCTTTTCACGTGGCTACCTCCTCCTCTTCCTCAACCTCTGCGTTTGCCCACTCGCCGAACACCTGGTCGTAGTGTTGTTCCAGCTCGGTGTAGATTTCAGAACTGACGGTCGTGAAGTCGAGCAGATCCTCCCTTTCCATGGCGTCGGCGCTTGCATTGTTGAAGGTGAGGGCTAATCCGCCGCCCCATCCCTCATCCAGATGTGTGCCGTCAATGAACCTCACTAGCTCGGCGAGGCTAAACGGCTCAAAACCAAGCTCAGTCTCAAGGGTGAATTTCCCCTCATACTCGTCCACCACGGAGTAGTGGATGGTTTCATCCTCAATCCTTGCCCTGATGCTGACCACATCGGCCATGATCGACTTAAGCTCGATGCGGGCAATTTCCGTCTCATCCCTTGCATAGTCCGGCAGATACTCGCCCCCCATGAACATTGGGTGGATGCTTGCCAGCCGGAACCGTTCCTCGTCCGACAGGCTGGCCTTGGAGAATGAATCCTCCAGCTCCTGGAAGTTCCCAGACTCGTAGTAGGCCTTTATCATCTTGCGCCTCTCGGCACACTTCACGTTCCGCAAAAGTGCCTGGAGAACCTCCTTGTCCGCCCAGTAGCTTTCGGGCCTGAAGCTGT
>CAYWMH010000248.1:1359-3926 GCA_964459315.1 uncultured Verrucomicrobiota bacterium | reverse complement strand
GAAGGTGGGCCGAACTTAAAAACACTCGAATCCTTCAGGAAAAAGTCGCGTTTCTCTGGATACTGAAGGGAGAAGCGGGTGAAGTTGAGTTGGCGGGAGTCGACCTCCGTCTCGGCAAAGTCGGTGTTCACTGAAAGGCTGGTGTTCAGGTTTGGCGCCAAACGATAGGAAATGTCGCCTCCAATGTCGCCCAATGTATTTCCATCGCCATTGTCGTTGTTGTGCTGGTATTTGCCGATGCCGTATGGGAGAAGTTCCCACTTGCTGATATTCCGAAGCCCCTTCAAGCCACGAATTTCACCAGCATTTGCCATGGATGAGGTCCTTAGGTGGCGACCCTCACTATGCCAACGACCACGCTCGTTTTTTCGACGAATCGTTCGGGAGATATTTAAGCCCCAGGTGGAATTGCCGGGGTTGAAAGTGATCGAGTCGAAGGGGATGGCAATCTCGCTGAACCAACCTTTGTCACTGATTTGGCTTTTGCATTCCCAGATCGCATCCCAATTGCTGCTGGAATGAGAGTTATTGTGGATTAACGCGTCATAACGTAAACCGTTTGGGTTGATGGTGAAATTATAGCCGTTACGTCGGTCCAGAAAAGTATCGATGGCAATATAGATATAATCATCTTCCATCGGGAAATCATCCCGAGTCATGCTCCGGGCGAGGATTTTCTCTGGCTCGGAGTCGTAACACCAAATGCCGATATAAAGGGCACGAGTATCGTAGAGGACACGAAACTCAGTGCGCTCGGTTATTGGCGCGCCTTCTCTGGGTTCTTCCTGCACAAAATCGCCAGCGACCGGGGCTTTTTGCCAGACAACATCATCGAGCATGCCGTCGATCACCGGCGGCTGCTCCACCCGCAGGGCGGTGATAGATGGGCGCGGCTTGGCCGGGGTTGCGGCCGGCTCGTCGGCAGCCAAGGCGAAGCCAGCCAGCGCAGTTCCAAAGTAAAATAGTTTTCTCATTGAGGATGAACAGTGTCGGTCAAGGCTGCGGGCTTTGGCAAAAGGCCGCGAAAGCGTGCTGCAGGATTCAGCAAAAACAAGCAGAACCTATTCACAGCGCGCTTGGCCAAGTGCTTAACCTCATTGGTTTGCATTTGCGTCGATTTGCGGTTGTACACCGTCACAAAAACCGCTTGGCCACCGGGATGCGGCGGCCGACGCCAAACGCCTTGCTCGTGTCCTTAATGCCGGGTGCGGCCTGGCGGCGTTTGTACTCATTTAGGTTGATTAGGCGGATGATCCGCCGAACCGTCGCCTCGTCGTGGCCGGAGGCGATGATCGCTTCGGCGTCTCGGCCCTCCACTACGTACGCCTCGAGGATGCTGTCGAGCACGTCATACGGCGGCAGTGAGTCCTGATCGAGCTGGTCCGGCCGTAACTCCGCGGAGGGCGGCTTGGTAATCGTCGACTCCGGGATAATTTCGCGATCGCGGTTCATCCACCGGGCCAAGCTGTAAACGCGCAACTTGGGTAGGTCGCTGATCACGGCCAGCCCGCCGCACATGTCGCCGTACAGCGTGCAGTAGCCGACGGCCAGCTCGCTCTTGTTGCCGGTGGTCAGCAGTAGCGAGCTGAACTTGTTGGACATCGACATGAGGATGTTGCCCCGGATGCGCGCCTGCATGTTCTCCTCGGTCGTGTCCTCTTCGAGTCCCTCGAAGATGTCGCCGAGTTGCGCCTTGAGCGGCGCGAACACAGGCTCGATCGGCACCACGTCGTACCGGATGCCGAGCGCCCCGGCCAACGTCTCGGCGTCGTCGAGGCTGCCCTGCGACGAGTATTGCGACGGCATGGCCACGCCGCGGACATTTTCCGGGCCAAGCGCGTTGACGGCGACCGCGGCCGTGACAGCCGAGTCGATCCCGCCGCTCAACCCGATGACTGCCGATTTGAAGCCGCACTTGTGCAGATAGTCGCGCACGCCGAGCGAGAGCGCCCGGAAAATCTTTTCGTCATCGTCCGACGTGTCGCCCGATTTCGGCTCGATGGTCTCCGTGTCGATGAACAGCAGGTCCTCCGCGAACATCGCACCGCTGGCGCCGAGCACGCCGTGGCCGTTGTAGTATTGGCTGCCGCCGTCGAACACCAGCTCATCATTGCCGCCGACGAGGTTGCAGTAAACCAGCGGGCAGCTGCACTTGGCCGAGAGCTGCGAGAACAGCACGTGCCGGCTGTGCTCCTTGCCAAGGCACCACGGTGAGGCGGAGAGGTTCAGCAGCAGTTCCGCCCCGGCGGCGGCCAGTTCCTCAGCGGGACGGCGATCGTAGCGGCGGTCGTGCAGGAACACCTCGTCGTTCCAGATGTCCTCGCAGATGGTAACGCCCACCTTGGTGCCGTGAATCTCCACCGGCGTGTTTTCGGTCGCCGGCTCGAAGTAGCGATCCTCGTCGAACACGTCGTAGGTCGGCAGCAGCGTCTTGTGGCGAACGGCGGTCACCTCACCGTCCTGGAGGACGGCGGCGGAGTTGCGGGCTGGCCGGCCGGAGTCGGTTTCGTTGGCGGAGGCGTAGCCAACGACGGCGACCGCCCTGCCGCCGCGCATGGCCCGGCGAT
>CAYWMH010000248.1:0-1349 GCA_964459315.1 uncultured Verrucomicrobiota bacterium | reverse complement strand
TGCTTTGGGAAGCCATCATATTACCCAAAGTGCTACCATTGTTGGAGTGCGGGGGGATGCCCCCAGCACGGGATGCGGAATTCCTGCGTGAGAAGGGGGGCAGGCTGGGATTGTCTGTCCTCTGCAGCGATAACTGTTCCGGTCGTGTTTCCCTTTATGGAGGCAGGTAAGCGTCCCAATGGGATGGACTGGCGTCCACGGGGCGAGCGATCGCCTCCCGGTTTTGGCGGAGGAACGCCGGCTTGGCCAGCAGGTCGCGCGGGGGGTAGCCGCACAGCGCCAGCTCCGGCAGCAGTATCAGCGCGGCACCGGCCTCGTCGGCGCGCTGCCACATCCCGGCGATCTTGTCGGCATTCCCCTCGAAATCGCCGATGGTGGTGTTGATTTGTGCGATGGCAATCTTCATTCGCCGCTTGGCCAAGTTTATCGGCGAACCGCTTGTGGCGGAAGGAAGAACCGCCGCGTCTGGCCAAGGCGGAAGCACGGTTTTGCTTCTTGACCCGCCATTCCCAGGCGTTAATTTCTTTGCGTGCCAAGGGGCAGCGAGAAGAAAAAGTCAGTGATGCTGGGGCTGGGAATGGATTCCGACGGCCACAAGCGCATCACCACCGGCGACAATTTTGTTGTTGCCGGGGGGACGCAGGACACGCACGAGCAGATGACGGAGAAAGTCGTCAAGATTAACGAGAAGCTCAGCGAGCGCGGCAAGTGCCTCAACACCGTGGATCAAACCGAGTTCAAGGACATCGCCGAGTCGGTTGGCCTCAAGGAGCAGCCCCCGCCACCGGATCCGGAGAACAACTGATTTTTCAGGACAACTTGAAACAAAAAAGGCGGCCAAGCGGCCGCCTTTTTTTCTGTTGAAAACCGGGGGCTTAACTGACGGCGATCAGCGAGACGCGCTCGTTCTGTTCGTTGCGCACGACACCGTTGGCGCTGGGGTCGAGCGTCGGCTTGCCGTCGATGAGAAATTGGTAGCGGTGGTGGCCGTGGTGCAGCTCGATCTGCGTGTTCCACGATCCGTCGAAATGCCGGTTCATGGCGTGCGTCTCGCCGTTCCAGTCGTTGAAATCCCCGATCACCGAGACCTCCTGTGCCTCCGGGGCGATGCAGAGAAAATTGACCGGCTTGGCCATTCCCTTGGCGGAATATCGCCCGTTCCCGTTATGCTGACTGTTTTCCATCCTTGCGAAAATGCCCGGCGGAAGCACCATTACTGAGGCCTTGGCCGGGCAAAGGCCGTGGAAAAAAGCAAATCCCGGCGACCGGTGCAAGCGAAAAACAAAATAAGGCCGCCCAGCGCCGCCGATGCTTTGGAAGGGAGGGACGGGTTCCACCCCGTCCCAATT
>CAYWMH010000247.1:0-3954 GCA_964459315.1 uncultured Verrucomicrobiota bacterium | reverse complement strand
ATGGGCGGTCATCGGGTCGAACCCGATGATCTCGACCAGCGCGTCGAGCTTTTCCCGGCCTTCCTCCTTGCGGATTTTTTTGAGGAGGTTGGTGCCGATTTTCGAGGCCCGGAAGGCGTCCAAGTCGAGGTGCGCAACGAACTTGGCGTCGCTGGAGATGTCGGCCTTGCTGACGGTCGCCGCCTCGCTGGCGGTTAAAGCCAGCGCCAAGCCCAAAAGTGTGAGTTGAGTTTTTTTCATCGTTCTTGTTTCAATTGATGCCACATCGATGCTTCGTTGTAAGGCTATACACGCTGCTAATTCCGAAAGTTACGCCCGTCACAAAAAAGTCCCCCGTTACTGCCGCAGGATGGTGATGAAGCCGGCCTCCCGGGTCGGCTCGATGTACAGGCTCACGGTTTTGCCGGTGCCGCTGACACTGGTCTTGGTGAGCGCACCGCCCGGCGTGAGGGCGAACTTGGCCGGTGCCGAACCGCCGCCGTTCACCGCGCCGCTCACCTGCACCGAGTAGTCCATCCCCGACAACGTCTCGAACTCCAGTTTCACCCGTTCGCCCGCGCCGGCCTCGACCAGTTCGGTGGCCACCGAGTAGCCAAGGTTCGGGAACTCGACATTCACGGCGTCGCGCCCGTTGTAGACGGCGGGGTACAACTTGAGTGAACTGCGGGCCGGGCCCTTCACCACCTTGCCGTTGGCGTCAAACTGGGAGCCGTGGGCGGAACAGCGCAGCCCGACCCCCTTCTTGAACGGGTTGACCGCAACGGCTTTATGAGTGCACAGCGCCGACACCGCGTAAAACTGGTTGCCCGGCATGCGCGTCACCACGATGTGGTTGCGCGACGACGGGATGCCGGGGACGCGCAACCGCACCGAGCCGTACGACTGTTTCAGTTGCGGAAAGTCTTCCAATCCCATCCGGAACCGAGCCGTCTCCCCGGCCCGCACGCGGGAGACAAACCACCGGCCCGGCCCGGCGCCGCAGGCGCCCGCGCACACCGAGGTGAACACTACGGTTCGCAGTGCGCCGCGCCTGTTCATTTGTCCGTTCATCGTCTTCATCATACAGCCACCCTCGCGCCGAGTTTACGGGCATGCGCTTGGCCAAGTGAACCAATAACGCGCGGCGGGACGTACGGGATGTTTTGCCGTTTGACAGCCAAGCCGGATTCAGGCTTGCTCCCGCCTGCGCTTGGCCAAGCCAAGGCCGCTTTTCTTCCATGGCAAACGACCCCGACCAATCCGCCCGCATCGAGGCGTACTTGAGTGAAAACCTGTCCCCTGCCCGCTTCAAGCACATTTTGGGCGTGCGGGAAACGGCGGTGGCCTTGGCCAAGCGGCACGGCATCGATGCCGCCCAGGCCGACTTGGCCGCCCTGCTGCACGACTGCGCCAAGGAGCGCCCCGATGACGAGCTGCTTGCCCTGGCGAAGCGCAACGGACTGGAGATCGACGAATACGAGCAACAGACGCCCGGCCTGCTTCACGGCAAGGTGGCCCCGTTCGTCGCCGCCGAGCAATTTGGGGTGGCCGACGAGGCGGTGTTCGACGCCATGCGGTGCCACTCAACCGGCCGGGCCGGGATGGGGCCGCTGGATCAACTGCTGTTCGTCGCCGATTTTTGCGAGCCGAACCGGCCGTACACCGCGGCAGAGGACGTGCGCGAACTGGCCGAGCGCGACCTCGAGGCCGCCGTACTCGAGGTGATGCAGTTCAAGCTCCGCAAGACCCTCCTCAAGAAACAGCCGGTTCACCCCGACTCGTTCCACGCCTACAACGCCCTGCTCGCCAAGCGTACCCATGAGACTGTGTGATCTTAACCCCGGCCCGGGCATCGGGGCCAGCGCCTGGCATGTGGAGATGGACGGCCACGGCCTGCTGATGGATGCCGGGACGCATCCCAAGCGGGAGGGCAGCGCGGCGCTGCCGCTGTACGACGTGATCCCGGAGCGCCCGGTCGACAGCATCGCCATTACGCATTGCCACCACGACCATGTCGGCTCGCTGCCGGTGGCGCTGCGGCGCTTCCCGCGTGCCCACGTGATGATGACCGAGCTGAGCTACTTCATCGTCGAGCGCGTGCTGCACAACTCGGTCAACGTGATGAAGCGGCAGGCCGAGGAACTGGGCATCGCCGAGTACCCGCTCTACAGCCACCGCGAGGTGGACGAGATCGCGCCGCTGTTCCAGGGCTACCGCTACAACCGGGAGATCGAGTGGGGCGCGTTCGAGAAGGCGGCCCGGGGGCAGGTCTCCCCGACGCTGGAGTTTCACGACGCCGGCCACGCGCTCGGCTCGGCCGGCATCATGGTGCGCGGCAAACAGGAGACGCTCTTTTACACCGGAGACGCCTGCATGCACGACCAGACCCTCCTCAAGGCGGCCCGGTTCGGCGATGTGCAGGCCGACGTGATGATCATGGAGACCACCCGCGGCACCCGCGAAACACCCGCCAACTTCTCCCGAGCTGGTGAGATCGAAAAGCTCATCGGCGCGATCGAGGCTGCGTTTGAGCGGGGCGGCAGCGTGCTGATCCCCACCTTCGCGCTGGGGCGCACGCAGGAGATGCTGGCCACGCTCGCCCTGCTGATGAAGGAGGGGCGGCTCCGCAAACAGCCGGTCTTCATCGGTGGACTGGGCCGTGTGTTTACCGAGATTTACGACCTGCAATCCCACCGGGCGAACCGGCAGCACACCAGCCTCCAACTCAACGAGGCGCTGGATCTTCAGGTGCTCGCCCGTGACAACGCGGCACCGATCAAACTCGGCAAGGGCCGGCTTTTCGTCATGACCGCCGGGATGCTCTCCGAAAACACCACCGCGTTCGAGCTGGCCAGGCGCATGGTCGGCGAACCGGCCCACGGCATCTTCTTCGTCGGCTACGCCGACCCCGAGACGCCGGGTGGCCGCCTCAAGGCGGCGGCGGACGGCGAACCGTTTCATTACAGCGACAGCGTGGGCGACTTGGCCAGGCGGTGCGACGTCCGCGACTTCGACCTCACCGCGCACGCCAGCCGGGAGGCGCTGCTGGAACTGGTCGGCCAGGTCGGACCGCGCACGCTCATCCTCGGCCATGGCGATCCCGAGGCACGCGCCTGGTTCGAGGAACAAGTCCGGAGCCGCTGGCCAAAAACCAAAATCCTCCAGCCTCAACCGGGTCAGACAGTCGAGATTTAAGGGAAAAAATGGCGGCGCAGAGTCGCTTGCATGCCTCTTCACCGCCTAGAGAAACGCAGCCTGAGCTAAACTACCGTTTCTCTTGCCGAATCGCCGTACACGAACCGTTGGCCAATTGCTGGCCTCGAGCCGAATGCAACCGATCCACCCACCCGCGGGCGCGGGTGGAAATCGCAGCCCTTCGCCAGACAACACCGCGCTTGGCTATTTGCCAGTCCAGTAGTCCACCACGAACACGTCCTCCACAACCGGCCCAACCAACTCGACAAATTTCTTGTGCGCCGGGTGGACGAGATAGGTGTCACGCCCCTTTTCCGAGTCAAACGTGATGAGGTAGCAGTGCTTAAATCCCTTGTTCAGCCCCTCCGGGCTGTTGTTCAACCCCTTCTCGAACGCCTTGATTTCCTTGATTTTCTTCTCGAGCGCCGCGAATGCCTTTTCCACCTCGGCGATCTTCGCCTTGGTCGCCTCAGCCTTGTACTTGAAACAGACGAAGTGCCGGAGCTGCTTCGCCTTCTTCTTGTCTGCCGCCTCAATGGTCATGGCCGCGTGCAACAACCCCAGCCCAAGCGCCAGGCCCAACAGTCGTGATATGGATTTCATGATTCAAACGTGAACGGCAGCAAGCCTCCCAGAGCGGTCACTCAAGTGCAAGAGCCGGCTTACCGCTGAAAATCAGGACTTGAAAACCGAGGCCGGATTTGGTAGCTTGTCCTCCCTGCGGAATGCGCGGTTAGCTCAGTTGGTAGAGCACTACCTCGACACGGTAGGGGTCACTGG
>CAYWMH010000246.1:0-3993 GCA_964459315.1 uncultured Verrucomicrobiota bacterium | reverse complement strand
ATCGTGTGCTCGGCGGCTGCGACGGACATCGTCCCAATCAGGAACAGCGCGAATCGGAACATGCCGCGAGTGTGAATGAGGGCTGCGTGATGGGCCAGTGCCACCTTACCCGTTTTTCAAGACACGGATTTTACGATTAATTCATTGGTGAAAACCGTGCTATCCATCCTGCGAACAAGAGATACAGGTCACCACATCCGGGAAGACCTCGAGCCGCGCCTCGTCGATCGGTTTTCTGCATTTCCCGCAAACCCCGTACCGCCCCTCGTCCATCCGCTTGTATGCGTTTTCAATTCGTAACAATTGGTGCTCCCGGCGCCGCTTCAACTCGAGAGCCATCTGCTGGTGTTGCATGGCATCCATTCGGGAAAGGCGGCCGATTGAGGAGTCCAGTTCCACGATGCCGGCATCGTCGCTGTTCGAGGCGAGATCAGACTTAATCTCCTCGGCCAAGACCTCGAGACGTTCACGAAAATGCTCAATGCGGTCGGCGTTCACGGACAAATGGAAGTGTCGTTTGAGGAGAAAAGAAAATGGTCGGGATGGCGAGATTCGAACTCGCGACCTCCTGACCCCCAGTCAGGCGCGCTAACCAGGCTACGCTACATCCCGACCCGGCGACCGGCATCGTAGTGGCTCCCGGCGTGAATTCAACGAAAAAGAGCCAAGCGCCCGGCCAAACTACTTTTTATCCTCCTTTTGTGGCTCCGGCTTGGCCTTCACGGTCAGCCAAAGATGGTCGATTGCATTGATCAACCGCTCGCCGCCGGCCTTGTCCATGCCGATCGGAACGGTGGCCGTGTGGTTCACCGTCGTGCCCGGCTCCACGACGAGCAGGGTCAGCGGGACGTTGGCCGGCTTGGCCGACCCGGTGGCCACCAGTTTGATCTTCACCGCGCCGCCCTTTTCGGTCGCGGGAATCTGTGCACTGACGCCGTCGGGCAGGCCGCGCACCACGACGGCGGTTTTGCCGTTGTAACCGTCGGCGAACCCGATCGTCACGGTCGCCTCAACACTTTTGCCTGCCTCCACAACGAGCCGGTCCGGAGTGATGGTGGCGTTGAGACTGGGGGTGACCCGGTCGATTTCCAGCCGGTAAAAATGGGCGCTACCACCGGAGCGGATCAGGTCGCTGACGGCGAGGTGATACGTCCCGTCGGCTGGCGCGGTCCAGTCGAGTTTGGCATCCTGCCGCTCTCCGGAATCGTCGTCGCGGGCGAGTTGTTTCCCGGTGGCATCCTCAACGCGCAGCACCGGGTCGAGCGCGGAATTGAACTCGGAGGCCCGCAGCCGAAGCCGCAGCCGGTCGCCCTTGGCCGCGACAAGACCAAAGCGGTCCTCGTCGTCGGCCTCGCCGATGCGCCCATGCACCGCGCTTGGCCAAGCGATCGTCAGGGCCGTCTCGGTGGAGTCGTTCGGCTCGGTTTCCCGATGGCCGGAAAGGTGCCCTAGCAGCACCGGCACCGGCGCGGCCAAGCCGTTGGCCCCGACCCAGGCGGTGGCGCCTGCCGGTGCGGCGTCCACCATCGCGGCCTGGGCGGCCTGCTGCCTTTCAAAGCCCCAGCCCACCAGATGCACCGGCGTCTTGACGCCGCGCGCGACGCCAAGCGGGTAGGTGTTTCGGGCGAACGGGCCGGTGCTGATCGTGATACGGTACACCGTGTGCGGGCTGCCGTGGAAGCGGGCGCTGGCATTGAACGGAAACACGAGCCCGGCAAACGTCAACGTGTGCGTGCCGGTCCGCTTGGCCTGCCATGCAAGTAGCGGGTCGAGGTTTTGCGTGTCCGGCGCGAAGGCGACCTTGCTGCCTTGTTCGTCGTGCAGATGAAGAAAGGCGTCCTCCGGTGAATCGAGCGAGTAGGCGTAGCACTGCGCCACGATCCAGTCGCCCTTGTTGGCGCGGAACGCGAACGCATCAACATCGCCGGTCTTGTCGAGGCGGCCGTTGACGACCGCCGGCGTGTTCTCGAGAAACTGCGCGGTATCGAGCTTATCGTTCGGTTCCGCCTCGGCGGTCTCCCCGGCCAGGCCGACAAAAAAAATCCGGGGCTGAGACGCGCCGTCCGCATTGTAAAACCGAACCAGGTGCGGCCCCAGCGGAGTGTCGGCGGCCACGTTGGCGTTGTAAACACCCTTCCTGTCCTTAAGCGGCTCGAGCCGGATGCCGGGATGACTCGTCCACGCGGCGCTTGGCCAAGGGTCGGGTGCATCGGCCGCGGTGAGTTCAAAGTCCGAGCCGCGCTGTCCGCCGGGCGGAAAGATGCTGGTGACCGCCGGCGGCTTGGCCAAGCCGCTTGGCGAGGCGGAAAAAAAACAGGAAACCGCTGCCAGCGCCGTGGCAGAATGTAGCCGACTCACCCGAACAACTCCTTGATGTGCGCGCCGCCGTTGACAATCGGCAACGGACGGCCGGTATTGGTGTAAAGAATCTTGTGCGGATCGATGCCCATCTTGGTGTACAGCGAGCAGGCGAAATCCTCCGGCGAATAAATCCTGTCCGAAGCGTAGTAGCCCTTCACGTCGGTCGAGCCGATGACCTGTCCCGGCGGGACGCCAGCCCCGGCGACGAGAATCGACATGGCGTGCGGCCAATGGTCGCGCCCGACGTCCTTGTTGATCTTCGGCGTGCGACCGAATTCGCCCAGCAACAGCACCAGTGTGCTGTCGAGCTGGCCGCGGTCGTGCAGGTCGTTGATCAACGCCGCCATGCCGGTGTCGACCAGGTCGACTTTTTTCCGGAACGGCTCCTTGAAAATGTTGGTGTGATGATCCCAGCCGCCGTTGTACACGGTGACGAATGAGACACCGACGCCGGCCAGGCGGCGGGCCAGCAGCAGGCGCTGGCCGAAATCGTTCCGGCCGTAGTGGTCGCGCACCGCCGCCGGTTCCTGCTCCACGTCGAACGCCGCCTGCGCCTTGGGCGAGGAAATCAAATCGATGCCCTGCTGGTAAAAGCTGTCGAACTCCACAGCCGGGTCGGCAGCGGCCGCGTCGGCGATCCGCAGCATGCGGTCGAGCGAGCGACGCAGCTTGAGCCGGGTGTCGGCCCTGCCCTCGCTGATGCTCCTGGGCAGCACGACGTCGCGCACGCGGTAGCCCTTCCGGTTCGGGTCACCATCAATGACAAACGGCGCGTGCTGGCCGCCGAGAAAATGCGGCCCGGCCGAGCGCGACTTGCGCGGCAGCGTGGCGTATGCCGGCAGCCCGTCGCGAATGCCCCGCAAATGCGACACCGTCGAGCCGAACGACGGGTGGAACGAGACGGATGAGCCGCAGTTCACCGGCACCGGCGTCGGCGCGCCGGTCATCATGTAATGGTTGCCGCCGCCGTGGTTGGGATCCTTGTGGCAGATCGACCGGATGATGGCCATCCTGTTGAGGGTCTTGGCCAGTTTCGGCATCGTCTCGCAGAACGACACGCCCGGCACGGTGGTCGGAATCGGCTTAAACTCACCGCGCACCCCGGACGGCGCGTCCGGCTTGGGGTCGAACGTCTCATAATGCGTCGGGCCGCCATCGAGCCAGACGAGGATGCAGTTCACGTCATTCGGGCTGGCCTTGCCAACGGCCCGGGCCGCGTCGGCCCGCAGTCGCACGAGATCGCCCATTCCGAGGCCCAGCACGCCGCCGACGCCAAGCTGTATGAAATCGCGGCGCGCGACCCCCGCACAGTTTCTGTTCAACGCATTCATTCTGTTTCAGTGATTAAAGACAAACTCGGCCGAGTTGATCAAGGCCCACATGAGATCCTCGACCACCTGCTGGCGCTTGGCCCCGTCCACGGCAAACGCCGCCGTTGCCACGGCCTTCTCATCTGCGCTTGGCCAACGGGAGTAAGCCGACAGGTAAAGCTCATCGACGATCCGCCCGGGCGGTCGTTCCGCTTGGCCAAGCGACGCGGCGCGGCCATTCTTGTCGGCCAGCTTGGCCTGCAACGCCTCGGAATTCATCAAGTGCAACGCCTGCACCATGCTGGGCCGGTCGTCGCGCTCC
>CAYWMH010000245.1:0-4013 GCA_964459315.1 uncultured Verrucomicrobiota bacterium | reverse complement strand
CTCCGTTGAGGTGTCCAATGAGGCGGGCATCACGAACAGCGAGGCCGTCGATGTCCTCGTCCTGACGCCGCTGACTTTGACTCAACAGCCACAGGCGCAGTCGGTGGTCGCTGGTGCACTGGTTGTTTTTGATGTGGTCGCCAACGGCTCCAACCCGGTCACTTATCAATGGTATCACGATGGAACCGCCGTGGACGGTGCCACCCAGTCTTCGTTGCAGATAAGCGGTGTCGGCGCAGGCGATCAAGGTGACTATCATGCAGTACTGGGCAACCCGGTCAGTTCTGTCACGAGTGATGCCGCGACGCTGGTGGTCAACCTTCCCCCGGGGATCGTGACCCAGCCGCTTGGGCAAACCGTGGAGAAGGGAAGGAGTGCGGTGTTCACGGTTGAGGCGAGCGGCACAGCTCCCTTTACATATCAGTGGCAGCATGATGGTGTGGATATCGATGGTGCCACTGCCGATACGTTGACCATCGAGTCTGTCGGAGCGGCGGATGACGGGGACTACACGGTGATCGTTCAAAGTCCCCATGGCGTGGTTGTCAGTGATGCTGCCACGTTGAATGTCCTGCTTCCGCTGGAGATTACAGTTCAGCCCAACGACACGCATGTTGCAATTGCTGGGACGTTAAACTTGAGTGTGGTCGTGAGCGGAAGCGGCCCGTACGCCTACCAATGGTATTATGGGTCGAGGAAGATCGATGGGGCGAGCGGATCCGGGTTGGAATTGCCCGGCATAACACTTGCCGACAGCGGCAGTTATCACGTCAAGGTCAGCAACTCGATCGAGGCTGTCGTAAGCCGTGACGCCGAGGTGATTGTTGACGAGCCTATCTCGATCAACTTTCAGCCGGTTGGTGCGGAGATTCTCGCTGGCGAGTCTGCGACGATGTTTGCGCTGGCCACCGGTAGTGGGCCGAAGACGTTCCAGTGGCAGAAGGACGGCGTAGCAATCGATGGCGCAACCAGCAACACGCTCGTTATCGAAAATGCTTCGAAGGCTGACGAAGGGTTCTACACCGTTATCATTGCAAACACGGTCGGATTCCAGGTCAGTGACGAGGCTCTTCTGCTGGTCAATGCACCACCGACGATCAAGGCGATCGATCCTGTCATCGTATCCACCGGTGATGCATTTGAGGTGCAGGTGGTTGCCGATGACGAGGGAGACCTGTCAAAGCTCAGGTATGGAATCCAAAACGGGCCTGAATCGATGACCATCTCCAAGGCCGGCCTGATTCAATGGAGCGTGGGCAGTGGACTCGAGGGCAATTCATACAAGATCAGGATACTCGTGATTGACCAGGACGGCTTGGCTGCCGGGCGGAATTTCTCTGTCACCGTGAACCACACTCCCCAATGGGAGGAGATCGGGTCGCAGTCGGGCAAGGAGCAGCATCTTCTGGCGTTCAAGCCGGTTGTCACGGATGCGGATGACACGGACTTGGTCGTGACCGCGAGCGGCTTGCCGACCGGGTCAACTTACGAATCCGAGTCAGGCTTTAGTTGGATTCCGTCGGCCAGCCAAGTCGGGGAATACGAGGTTCGTTTCACAGCATCCGACCCGCACGGGGTAAAGAGCGAGTTGGCCGTCGCGGTCAACGTCTTGGCCAACGTCGCCCCGACTTTGGCAGCGCTTGGCCAAGCAGACATCCTGGCGGGCGAAACCGCGAATGTGCAGTTGGAGGCGGCAGACGCCGACGACGACAAGTCGGCCTTGGCCTACCAACTCAACAACGCCCCGGACGGGATGCAGGTTTCGGAAACCGGCTTGATCACCTGGGCAACCCAGTCGGGAGTCCACAGCGGCGAGTACACGGCGGAAGCTGTCGTCACGGATCCGCTTGGCGCGAGCGCGAGCCAGCAACTCAAGGTGGTCGTGAACGGGGCACCTATGGTTGAGGCGATCGATGCATTGACCCTGAAGGTTGGCGAAAAGGTGGCGTTCACGGTCGCCGCATCGGATCCGGAAGGTGGCAACCTGACCTTCAAGGCACTGAACAACCCCGACGGATTCAAGGGTAGCAGCCGGAATGGTTTCAGGGGCAAGTATAGTTGGCCAACCATGGGTGCAGTGGCGGGCGACTACAAGTTGGACATTGAAGTGACCGATGTTGCCGGACTCAAGTCGGTGGTGTCCGTGCAGGCCACCCTCAAGGCAAATCTCGCGCCCACTGTTGGGTCGCTGGCTCCGGTGGCCGTCAACGCCGGCGGTTCCGTGCAGGTTCAGGTCGTTGCGAATGATGTCGACGACGACAATTCAACATTGAGATACGTGCTGGAGAACGAACCGAAGGGCATGCAGGTGTCGGCAGACGGGTTGATCCAATGGTCGGTTGACAACCAGGCGGAAACCGAGGTGTACAACGTGACCGTGATTGTGCTGGACGATGAAAATGCCATGGGCAAACAGACTCTCGAGGTCAGCGTCACGGCGAAGCCCGTAACAACCCTCGCATTGCATTCGGCATCCGCCGTGACCGGGCCGTACGCAGCCGAGGCGGCAGCTGTCATCGATGATACTGCGAAAACCATCACGGTGGCCAAGTCGGGCGGCATGCGCTTCTACAAGCTGCAGTCCGGGGATGACACGAAGATGAAAATCACGTCGATTGTCATCCAGGGAGACAATGTGGTCATGAGCTACAAGCCGGCCGGGGAGTAGCTCGCGACCCATTTTGAGAATTCACCCCGTTGGCTTCGTAGCCAGCGGGGTTTTTTGTTTGGGCGAATAATACCCTTGAAAACCGGATGGAACTAAGGCACACAAACCCCTAGCTGGGTGCGCCCGTAGTTCAATTGGATAGAGCGTCAGTTTCCGAAACTGGATGTTACAGGTTCGAGTCCTGTCGGGCGTACCATTCTCTTAAGAGGTTTACTTCAGTTCGCAACTGCTCCAGCGCTGGCCGGCTTGGAGGGTGTGGTAGGCTTGGCCAAGCGCTTGGCAGGTGGTCTGGAATTCACCCGGGGTCTCGGTGTTGAACTCAAACATATCGTAGTGGCACGGGATGGCGGTTCGCGCGCCGATGGCCTTGGCCAAACGGGCGGCCTCACGACCCCACAGGTTGCCGTCGACCCGGCGTTCCGGGCGACGGCCGTTTATAGGCAGCAGTGCAACATCGATTTCCCACTGCCGTAAAACTGCCTCCATGCCGTCGTACGGGATGGTGTCACCGCTGTGATAAATCGTCCACGGGCCAAGCTGGGCCACGTAGCCGACGAATTGATGACGCCCGAGTTCGTCCCGGGCCAGTTCCTCGTGGGCGGCCGGGACGGCGTGCATTTGCACTGGGCCAAGCGTGATGGATTGCCCGGCATCGACGGACTCGAGTTGGTCGGGGTCAACGCCCAGTCGCCCGGCGGCGAACGCGCGGTTGGCCGCCGGCACGAGCAGTTGCATCTCCGGGTTGGCTTGCATCAGGGGCGTCAGCGTCTCGCCGTCGAGATGGTCGGTGTGGTTGTGACTCGAGGTGGCGATGTCGATGAAGTCCAGTTCGTCCGGCGAAACAACCCGCTCAGTCATGCGCGTGTGCGGCTTGTCGGTGCCGGCGTATTTGCGCGTGAGCGAGTCGGAAAGGTACGGATCGAATAGCAGATGGTTGCCCCGCCATTGAACGAGAAAACCGCTTTGGCCAAGCCACCAAAGATGCAGGTCATCCCGCAGGCTGGCGGCCTCGCGGACGTCCGCGAGGAATGCCTCGCCTTGCAGGGCCGGCTTGGTCATGCAGTGCCGAGTTCGTTGCGGACGAGCGCGACGCCCTCAACCAGGTTTTGCAGTTTTTGCTTCGCGGCCCAGCGCGCGGTTTGGCTGAGGCCGCAGTCCGGCGCGAAGGCTAGTCGGTCGGCCGGGGCAAGCTGGAGGCAGCGGCGCACCCGTCCGGCGATGTCCTCGACGGTCTCGATGTAGTAGCTCTTCACGTCGATGATGCCGACGGCGATGTCCTTGCGCTTCGCAATTTCGCCGATGAGTTCCAGTTCCGCGAACTCACGGCTTGCCATCTCGAGGTGCA
>CAYWMH010000244.1:0-4040 GCA_964459315.1 uncultured Verrucomicrobiota bacterium | reverse complement strand
GCCAAGCGCCGGGCCGCTCATTCGCCGCCGAAAGGGTTGGTTGAATCGCCCGAGGATTCGTCGAATGGGTTGTCTTCCGAATCACGCTTGGCCCGGGTTTTCTTTCGCTTGGCCTGTTGCGGTTTTGGCGGTTTCGGCGCGAGGACCGGGGAACACATCAAATACACCCACGGCACGACCAAGTGCACTCCCCAAACGATCAACAGGGCCACCAAGTCGATCTGCTTCAGGCTGTAAAGCACGATGCCGACAGTCATCACCAACGCGCCCGGTAATTGAGCAGCAACTGCAATCTTCCGCGCGCCCACCCAGTCCACCCGGTTAACGGAGAACACCTTGACAGGAAATGCGTACAGCAAACCGAGCGCGGACCAGGCGATCAGAAGGGCGACCACGACCAGCAGGCCAAGGCCGGCCAGCACCATATGGGAACGCGCCCCCCACCAAGGCTCAAGCTCGGTTTTGTTGAATGACCAGATCCAGCCCTTGGGATACGACAGCGGCAGCAGGCCCAGCCCGAGGCTGCTGCCAACCTGCAGATTGTCCGGCCCGAACGCCAGCACTAGATCGGCCGATTCCACGACATTCGAGAACCCCCCGGGACGGACATCGATCCGCATGAACGGCCCCTCCTGCTCCACCACGGCCCCGCTTGGCCAATCGAGACGGCCGCCGCGAATCTCCCCGGTCGCTGGCATATGCTGGATCGACTTGTAGATCACCGGCACCCAGGCCTGTTGGACAAACCACACCACCGTCGCGGCGTCCATCAGCGCGAAGACCTATTCCACCGTCAGCAACCGCCAGCGGCTGGCCACGGCGAACCGGGCCACGCCGCCGAATGTCAACGGCTGCCAAGCCTCCTTCGGTCGATCATCCGCCACTACGCCCGCACGCTACCTGTGGACAACCGGCCGGGAAACCCAAATTCGTATTGTCAGTCGTTTTTGATCGAAAAACGAAAAAAACGGCCCATCCAGACGACCTTTTGCACTTGACGCTGCTCAGCTTGAACGACTAGCCTGAAGCCGGTTGCCACCTCCGGGTGTCAGCGTGGTTAGTCAACTCGGTTGAGAGGGAGTGAAGTCGGAGAGCAATCTGCCGGCTTTTTTGTTCGGCACGAACGGTACTGAGCCTGTCGAAAAACGAAAACAATGAATGCGGAATTTATAGCCAGCATGGAGTATTGGGAGCGCGAAAAGGGTCTCGATCGGGAGATTCTCATCAGCGCTGTCGAAGACGCAATGGTCTCTGCGGCCAAGCGGGCGGTCGGCCCCGCCCGGGAACTGCGTTGCGAAATCGACCGCAAGGATGGCGACATCCGCGCCTTCGCCTCTCTGATCGTGGTGGAAACGGTCACTGACAAGCAGAGCGAAATCAGCCTTGAATCGGCCAAGCGTCATAAACCGGACGTTCAACTGGATGAAGAAATGGAGGTCGAGGTCACCCCGAAAAACTTCGGCCGGATAGCCTCGCAAAATGCCAAGCAGGCATTGATGCAGGCCATTCGCCGAGCGGAAAAGGCTTTGGTGTACTCCGAGTTCAAGGATCGCGTCGGCGACATCGTCAGCGGCGAAGTCCGGGGGTTCGACCGCTCGGACGTCCTCATAGACCTGGGCAAATTCGAGGCCCTGCTGCCCAACCGCGAGCGTGTGCCCACCGAGGAATACCAGCGGAGCGAACGCATCCGTTGCCTTGTGAAAGCCGTACAGGGCTCGGACAGCCATTCCGAGATCATCCTCTCCCGCCGGGACACCGACTTTGTGCTCAAGCTGTTCCAGCTCGAGGTCTCCGAGATCAACGACGGCACGATCGAGGTCAAGGGAATCGCCCGCGAACCCGGTTTCCGAACCAAGCTCGCTGTGCACTCGAGAGATGAAAAAGTGGATCCCGTCGGTGCCTGCGTTGGCCTTCGCGGCCAACGGGTGAAAAACATCGTTCGGGAACTCAACAACGAGAAAATCGACATCATCCGCTGGGATACCGACATCGAGACGTACGTGACCAACTCCCTCGCCCCGGCGCAGCTCAAGCGGCTCGAGATCGATCACGACAAAAAACGGGCGCACATCCTTGTTGACCCCGATCAACTCTCGCTGGCCATCGGCCGCCGCGGCCAAAACGCCCGGCTCACCAGCATCCTCACCGGGTGGCAGATCGACATCGACCCGGAGGAAGAGGTCCGCGTCGGGTTCGCAGAACAGGTCGCCGGCGCCGTCGAGGGGCTGGCCGCCATTCCCGGAATCGAGAAGGAGCAAGCCGATGCCCTCGTCCACGCAGGGTTGCTGACACTGGATGCATTGGTCGGTGTCGAGGCGGGAGACCTCGCGGAGATTCCGGGACTCGCGGATCATGCAGAGTCAGTGCAGGCCGCCGCCCGCGCAGAGAAAGAACGCCGTGCCGGCTCAACCCCAAACCCGTTGACGGGTGAGGCGCCTGCCGCGGAGGAACCGACAGAGCCCCCAGAAAATTCAGCCCCCGAAACCGGGGCCGCTGAAGAGGCCACCCCGACGAAGGAAGCCGAGTAGCCGGGGAGCACCCCGGCGCTTGGCCAAGCGGCCGTTCCGCTTGACCAAGCGCAACCAGATGACTTTTTATGCCCGTTCGTATTTACGAGATCGCCAAAAAGGCGGGAATCCCAAGCAAGGATGTCCTGGCCAAGGCCAAGGAGTTGGGGATCAGCAACGCGAAGGTCGCCTCGAGCACCCTCGACAAGATCACAGCCGAATACCTTGAGGAACAAATCGCCGGCACTCCGGAGCCTGAGCCCACCCTCGAGGAAACCCCGGTCGCTCCCGAGCCGGTAATCATCACCGCGCCCGCCGAGAAACCAGAAGAGGTGGAGGAAGAGGAAACCGAGGGCGAAGCCGAAGAGGAAACGGTCGAAGATACCGCCGAGGAACCAGAGGAGCAGGAAGAAGAGGCAGAAGAGCCAAGCGACCTCGGCAAAAAAGTGGGCTTCATCGAACTGGGCAAAATGCCGGTACGCCCGGCAGTTCGGGAACGCAAAAAGAAAAAAGAGAAGCCCGCCAAGAAACCGGCCAAGGACAGCGAAGCCAAGACGGGCGCTCCAGCCCCCGCGAGCGCACCGAGCAAGCCAAAGTACGACGTACCGGCCGATGCCCCGCTGATCGCCATGAAACCGCCGATCATCGTCCGCGACCTGGCCGAGGAGATGAAGCGCAAGCCGTTCCAGTTGATCGCCGACCTGATGTCGCTCAATGTTTTTGCCAACATCAATCAATCAATCGAGGAGCCGGTCGCTCGTGAAATCTGCGCCAAGCGCGGTTTCCGATTCCGGCTCGAGCGCCGCGAACGCGGAGCCGGCCTCGTCAAGGTCTCGACCCGGAAGAAGGTCGTGCTCGACGCCGAGGACAGCGAGGAGGATTTGCAGCCGCGCGCGCCGGTGGTCACCATCATGGGCCACGTTGATCACGGCAAGACCACGCTGCTCGACGTCATCCGCCACTCGAACATCACCGCCGGGGAGGCCGGCGGCATCACGCAGCACATCGGCGCCTACACGATCGACGTCCCCCACCCCGAGCACCCGAAACAACTGGAGCAAATCACCTTCCTCGACACGCCGGGCCACGCCGCCTTCAGCGCGATGCGTGCCCGTGGGGCCAACGTGACCGACATCGTCATCCTCGTCATCGGCGCGGACGACGGCGTCATGCCGCAGACGATGGAGGCGTTGAGCCACGCTCAAGCCGCCGAGGTGCCGATCATCGTGGCCGTCAACAAAATCGACCACCCAAGCGCCAACCCGACGATGGCCCGCACGCAGTTGCAGGAAAAGGGGGTCGTCTGCGAGGAATGGGGCGGCGAGACGATTTTCGTCGATGTCTCCGCATTGAAAAACACCAACGTCGACAAGCTGCTCGGCATGGTGCTGCTGCAGGCCGAGGTGCTCGAGCTCAAGGCCAACCCGAACCGCAAGGCGGTCGGCAACGTCGTCGAGTCCGGCATGGAGGCCGGCGGTCCGACCGCCACGCTGCTCGTCCGCAAGGGCACGCTGAAGGTCGGCGACGTCATGG
>CAYWMH010000243.1:0-4043 GCA_964459315.1 uncultured Verrucomicrobiota bacterium | reverse complement strand
TGCCGTAGGCGTCGCCGTTGTACGAGCCGTCGTAGCCCTGCTCGATCAGAGCCCACGCCTTTTTCTCCTCCCCCTGCTTGGCGTCGATGAATTCCTCGATGTCGCCGTGCCAGTCGCGGATGGTGTTCATCTTGGCCGCGCGCCGGGTTTTGCCGCCGGAACGCACCACGTTGGCCACCTGGTCGTATACCCGCAGGAACGACATCGGGCCGCTCGGGGCGCCGCCGCCGCTGATGGACTCGAGCTTGGATCGGATCGGCGTCAAGTCTGTGCCTGTACCGGAGCCGAACTTGAAAAGCATCCCCTCGCTCTGCGCCAACTGCAGGATCGACTCGAGGTCATCATCGACCGACTGGATGAAGCAGGCGCTACCCTGCGGGTATTCGTACTGCGAGGTGGCGCGCTTCGCTTGGCCAAGCGACTCTTCGTAATGCCAGTTGCCCTGCGCCGAGTCGGTGCCGACACCATACTCGTGGTGCAGTCCGACATTAAACCACACCGGCGAGTTGAATGCCCCGTACTGGTTCAGGCAGAGCCACGACAACTCGTCGTAAAACACCTCGCCCTCCTTCTTGCTGAAGTAGCCGTCCTTGACGCCCCAGTCGGCGATGGTGCGGGCCACTCGATGGATCAACTGCCGCACAGAGGTCTCACGCTGCGGTGTGCCCTGTTCGCCAAAGAAATATTTTGAAACTACCACCTTGGTCGCGAGTTGCGACCAACCCTTGGGCACCTCGACATCCTCCTGCTTGAAAATGATTTTGCCTGCCTCGTCGGTGATCTCCGCAGTGCGCTTGTCCCACTCCAGTTCGTCGTACGGACTGCGCTTGGCATCGCTGAACACCCGCTCGACCCGGATGCTGGATCCTTTCTTGCCCTTGGCCAAACCACCCCGCTTGGGTGCGGTGACTTTCGGGGCCGCAGTACGGCGGGTGGTTCGGGAGGCGGGCGCAGTCAAATTCTCGTTGGCATCAATCATGGGTTGTCTGGGTTTGCGTCTGGTTCAGGGACAGATAACCTCGCTTCAGGGCGTTTTTTCGTGTTCAACCGCCCCAGTAAGCTCAGTCGAACTTGGCAACAGGCCGAGAGTTACCACACTCTGTTGGGGTAGCAAGTTTTTTTTACCACAAATTGTTGTGTTTTTGCCTAAAACACCTCAAGCCTCCAACTTCCTTGCAGCCCAAGTGATTGAGGCCCAGAATCTTCGGTGACATGGAGAATTACTGGATCGAGCAACTGGACGAGATTGAGCCGACCCCGTGCCCCTGCGGCTTGGCCAAGCGCGCATTCGTCGGACGACCGGACGCCGTGGCCAGCCTGCACGAGGTCGAAATCAAGCATGATTCGGCGGTGCATTACCACAAGCGGACGACCGAGATTTACCTCGTGCTGGAGGGCGAAGGGCATCTCGAGTTGGACGGCGAGCGTGTGCCAGTCAGGCCAATGAGCGCGGTCTACATCAAGCCCGGCTGCCGGCATCGCGCTGTGGGCCGGCTGAAGATCATCAACATCCCTGTACCGGCCTTCGACCCCGCTGACGAGTGGATTGACGAATGAGGCTTCCGCTTTGCGCTTGCGTCGGACGGGCGATTGCCGATTGAATCCACCGCCCTGCGGGAGTCGTCCTGGCTACCCACGGTTTATCGCATGCACACGTTCATCCTTTTTTTGCTCGGAGTGACATCGGTGATCAGCCTCGCGTTCATCATCGACCGCGGCCTCGCCCTGCGGCGCAACGTCATTCTGCCGCCACCGGTGGTGGACAGCCTCGATCTCTGCGAGACTCGTAGCGACGTGAACACCCTGCTGCGGTTCTGCCAGCAGCATGAGCGTGCGCCGCTGGCGCGGCTGACTACGACCGCCATCGAACATCTCGATTGGGCCAAGCCGGACAATGTCGAGGCGCTGCAGACGCGCGCCCGGCACGAGGTCAGCCGGATGGAGCGCGGCATGGTCGTGCTGGAGATCATCACCGGCATCGCGCCGCTGCTGGGCCTCGTCGGCACGGTGTTCGGACTGATCGAGATATTTGGCGAGATGACCTCGCCCGAGGCGGACACGGCCGATTTTGCCGGCGGCATCTCCCTCGCGCTTTACGCCACGCTCTCGGGCCTGAGCATCGCCATCCCGTCACTCGTCGCGTGGAGCATTTACAACAAGCGGATCGAGACGTTCGCCATCGAGATAGAAATGTTGCTCGACAAGTTTCTTCGCCGGCAATACCCGGTGACTCCCGGCAATTAACCGCCGCCGCCGATGCGATTCATCCCGCGCAAAAACCGCAAGCCCCCCACGGTCATTATCGTGGCGCTGATCGACGTGCTGATGGTGGTGCTCATTTTCATGGTGGTGTCGACGACCTTCACGAACCAGGCCGCCGTGAAGCTCGCGCTGCCTGAGTCGTCCCAGGCCAAGGCCACCCCCGCGCCGGCGGTGAGCAACCACCTCGTGGTCACCGTGGCCAAGGAGGTGCCGTACATTTATCTGGGCAGCGAAACGGTGGAGCCCGACGCGCTCGAAGCCGAGTTGAAATCGGCGGTCGAAGCCAACCCCGAGCTGGAGCTTTCCATCCGGGCCGACACCGACGCGCCGTTTGGGATGATCATCAAGGTGATGGACGCAGCCAAGGCGGCGGACATCACGTCCGTGAAGGCGTACACCCGGGAGGCCAACGGACAATGATCGACATCCCTCCCCCCGACAGTCTGCACCTGTCGTCGGCCACCGGCTGGCTGCAGCTTGGCAACGCGGACGAGGCGCTGGCCGACTTGGCCAAGGTGTCGGACGAGCACCGGGAACACCACGAGGTGCTGCATCTCGAGTGGCACATCCACGCCCGCAACAAGGAGTGGGAGCGCTGCGCGGCCATCGGCGGCGTCATGGCGAAGCGCCACCCCGACGACCCCGCCGGGTGGATCAACCAGGCCAACGCGCTGTTTTATCTCAAGCGCGGCCGGGAGGCATTCGACCTGCTCGAGCCGGTGCGCCTGCAATTTCCCAAGAACGAGGCCATCCCGTATAACCTCGCCTGCTACGCCTGTCAGTTCGGCGAGCTCGACCTGGCGCTGGACTGGTTTCAGGCGGCGGAAAAAGTGGGCGACCCGGAGAAAATCCGCGAGGTGGCGCTGATGGATCCCGACATGGAGCCGATCTGGGACCGGATCAGCGAGTGAGCGGCGAGCGCGACTAAAACTCCTTGCGCTTGACCAAGCGATGGGGTCAAACAACCGGCGTGCCGGACTGGCTGACATCAATCCTCCTCGGGATCATCGAGGGCATCACCGAGTTTCTCCCGATCTCCTCCACCGGCCACCTGTTGCTGACACAGCAACTTGGCTGGCTGAAGCCGCAGTCGGACACGTTCATCATCGCCATCCAGAGCGGCGCGGTGCTGGCGGTGCTGTTCAACTTCACCGACCGCGTCAAGCAGCTCACCCTCCGCTGGCGCGAACCGGCGGCGCGCGACTACCTGGCCAAGCTGCTCGTGGCGTTCGCCATCACCGGCGCCGGTGGCTTGGCCATCGACGCGCTTGGCTTCGAGCTGCCGGAGACGGTGACGCCGGTGGCTATGGCATTGCTGGTTGGCGGCGTGTTGTTCGTCGTGGTGGAAAAGAAAATCGGCGACCGGGCGAGACTGGAGGAGGTCACCTGGGCCATCGCGATCGCGATTGGCTTCGGACAACTGCTCGCGGCGGTGTTTCCCGGTGCGTCGCGCTCCGGGGCGACAATTCTCATCGCGCTGCTGATGGGGCTCCGGCGCGTGCCGGCAATCGAGTTCACGTTCCTGCTCGGCGTGCCGACGCTGCTGGCGGCCGGGGCGTACAAGGTGCTCAAGGCGGTGCGCGCCGGGTCGGTGACGGAGGAGTGGGGGCAACTGGCGCTGGCCACAGGGGTCTCGGCCGTGACCGCGTTTGTGTCGGTGCGGTGGCTGCTGCGCTACATCGAGACACACACGTTCGTGATGTTTGGCTGGTACCGCATTGCGCTTGGCCTCGCGCTGCTGGCGATGGTCGCGTGATGACGAGCAGTTGAATGGGGCATTG
>CAYWMH010000242.1:0-4055 GCA_964459315.1 uncultured Verrucomicrobiota bacterium | reverse complement strand
TTCCTCCTGCACCGGCCGGACTATCTGCTGGAACAGGAGGAAGTGGCCAAGGCGGTCGACGAACTGAAACAAGCCGGCAAAGTGCGAGAGTTCGGCGGCAGCAATTTCACCGTCGATCAACTCGACCATCTGCAGGCGGCCTGCTCGATGAAGCTGATTTGCAACCAGGTCGAGATCAGCCTGTTCCATTACGACACGCTTGAGGACGGTTCGCTCGACTACTACCAGCGCCACGGCATCACGCCGGTCGCGTGGAGCCCGCTGGCGCAGGGCCGGCTTGGCCGCGAGACCCCCGTCTCACTCCGGAAGGCCAACCACATACAGGAGCAGACCGTGCTAGACGCGCTGCATGTCGTGGCCCAGCAGAAGGAGTGCAGCCCGACCACCGTCGCGCTGGCGTGGTTGCTGCGCCACCCTGCCGGCATCGTGCCGATCGTGGGCAGCACAAATCCCGACCACATCCGGGACGCCATCCGGGCGGACGGGCTGCAATTGTCCCGCGAGGAATGGTACCACCTGATGGCCGCCGCCGGGGAGCCACTGCCGTGACAGGGGCGAAGACGATCCCACCCCGACACGGCCCGGTTGGCGCATGCCGCCGCTTGGCTCACCCAGCAGTAACTGCGGAAGAACAACTCGCCAACGCCCGCCGAGCGGAGTAGCTTGGCCAAGCGATTGGTTTCATGGGTTTCGAACGCCAACAATCAGTTTGGTTACGTCGGATGCGCTGCGTTGGCTGGCTCGCCGTCGTGGCCCTCCTTGGCCAGGCGACTGGCCAGGCGGAACTGATCCGGAGGGCCAACACCACGTTCCGGTATCCCGACAACCCGCAGTTGTTCGACTATCACTCGCGCGATGCCCTGCCCGGGATAACCTTCGAGAAGCCGATTTGCATTCGGGCCAGCGAGGCCAACGGCGGCGAGTTGTTTGTCGCCGAGCAAACCGGACGCGTCTGGCGCGTGACGAACCTTGTCACCGAGCCGAAGAAATCCCTGTTCCTCGATTTGTCGGCGCGGGTTTATCACAAGTCGGAGAGCGGCTTTCTCGGTTTCGAGTTGCATCCGCAGTTTAAAAAAAACGGGTTCGTATACGTTTTTTACACTTATCTGACGACGACCGGGAGCAACGACGGAATGCACGACCGGCTGTCACGTTTTCGTTTCAAGGGAAAAGTCGGCTCGGCGATCGACATCAAAACCGAGGCGGCGATGTTCACGCAGTTCGACCAGCACACCGACCACAACGGCGGCGACCTGCACTTCGGCCCGGACGGTTACCTGTATGTGAGCCTCGGCGACGAGGGCGGCGGCTATGACCAATACGGCAACAGCCAGCGAATCGACAACGACTACTTCGGCGGCATCCTGCGGATCGATGTTGACCAGCGGAGCGGCAACCTCAAGCCCTCTCCGCACGTCGGCTTGCACGGGAACTATCTCGTGCCAATCGACAACCCGTTTGTCGGCGCTAAGATTTTCGCCGGCAAACCGGTGGACGCGGCGAAACTACGCTCGGAGTTTTGGGCGGTCGGCCTGCGTAACCCGTGGCGCATGGCGTTCGATCCCAGCACCGGCAACCTGTACACCGGCGACACCGGCGACCATGTGCGGGAGGAGATCAACCGTGTCACACGCGGCGGCAACTACGGCTACCCCGTTTTCGAGGGCACGCCGGAGGGGCCGAAATTCGACCCCTCCGCCAGTCGCGGCGACTATGTTTTCCCCGAGGCCGAGTACGGCCGCTCATCCGGCAACGACATTGCCGGGTTCCTTTTCTATCGCGGGAACCGGCCGGCCGGGCTTGACGGCCACGTCGTGTTCTCAGACTTCTGGGGCGGCTGGATCGGGGCGGTGGATTTCCGCGCCGCCGCCGCCGCCCAACGCCCGATTCGCTGGCTCTTTTGGGATGACCACATCTCCACGCTGGGCACGCATCCGCTGACCGGCGACATCCTGCTCGCCGACTGGCGCGAGGGGACGATCAAGAAACTCGTCGCCGGTCGCGATCCCGCCGCAACGCCCCTGCCAGAAAAACTCAGCGGCTTGGGGCTGTTCCGCGACCTGGCCACACTCGAGCCCCACGACGGCATCGTGCCGTACGAGGTGGCCACGCCGCTGTGGTCGGACGGCGCGCGCAAGCGGCGCTGGTTCAGCATCTCCGACACGCACACCCGATTCCATTTCAACGCCTACAAGCCCTGGTCGTTCCCCGGCGGCTCCGTCTGGGTGAAACATTTTGAAATCGACGTCGTCGAGGACGGACTGGCCAGGCGTAAGCGTCTCGAGACGCGCCTCCTTTACCGGACGCCGTCGTACTGGTACGGCACGACGTATCGCTGGAACGACGCGCAGACCGACGCCGTGCTCGTGCCTCCCGAGGGCGAGTCGGAGGAGTTGACCATCCGCGATGACGACGGCTTGGCCAAGCTGGTCTGGTCGTACCCCAGCCGGCGCGAATGCCTATCCTGCCACAACTCCAAGTCAAGAGGTGCCCTTGGCTTTTACACTGGACAGCTGAATCGTCCAATCGATTACGGCGATGGCACAGAGAACCAACTCGAAGCGTTGTCCCGCGCCGGCTATCTCGACCGGGAGATCACCCATCCGCACACCTACCCGGGGCTCGCGCCGCTGGACGACGAAACCAAGTCGGTGGAGTTCCGCGCCGTGTCGTACATCGAGGCCAACTGCGCCAACTGCCACCGGCCGCACCGCACCGGGATCGCGCAGGCGTCTTTCGACGCCCGCACCGGGACGCCCATCTCGCTCTCACGCCTGATTGGGGCCAGGCCGCACAACAACCACGGCGACGAGCGCCGCCTTTTCATTCATCCCGGCGAACCGGAGCAGTCGGTGGTGTACCACCGGATGGCGACCACCGGGCTTCACCGGATGCCCCCGCTGGGCACGCGCATCCCCCACGCCGCGGCGCTGGATGTCATGGCGGAGTGGATACGGTCGCTCGAGGGCAATCATTTCACCGGCAACCCAGCAGCGGACGCCGATGGCGACGGCCACACCAACTACACCGAGTTCCTGCTCGGCACAGATGCCGAAGACGCCGGCGACAAGTCGGTGCCGTTTGTTCGGATCACCGGTATGGGCAGCGAAATCGAGTTCGTGCTCCCGGCCAACCGCGACGTGACGCTTTTCGCCACCGACTCGCTCGGGAGCAGCGGCTGGCGGCCGGTCGAGAACGTGCGGTTCGACCGCTATGCGAACAACCGTCAGATCATCCGCGTGCGCGAGGCGCTTGGCCAACGCCGCTTTTACCGCGTCGAGATTCGCGAACCTTAAACGGAACCGGCAAGGAGCACCGCACTCCTGAGACCCGGAAACAATTCATCAGCGTTCAATGCGCGGAGTGGACGGCTCATCTCGAAAAATATCTTCTATCGACTTCTCAAATAGCCGGGCGACTTTGAACGCCAAAGGCAAACTAGGATCAAACTTCCCTTTTTCTATCGCATTAACTGTTTGCCTTGAAACACCCAATTCATCAGCCAAATTAGCCTGAGTCCAATCTCGTTCTGCACGAATTACCTTTAAACGGTTTTTCATCGGTACCGCCTGTTGCCCGAGATCAATCCAACATAATAACTGGTGTACTTGATATTTAGGATGGTAATCACGACATTTCTGCAGGGAAAAGTCCGTTTTTTTGTGAATCAGATGCGGCATATCGTCCGAACCTCAGACTGGCTCGAAGCGACTAAAGCTGATCTCGAACAAAATCAGCGGTCGCGCAGCAGCCACATTTTCAGTATGCGGCTGACGAGCGCCGGCTTGTCGTGGTGCACAAAGTGGCCCGCGCCGGGGAGCGTCACGAGTGTTAGGTCGGCATCGAGCCACTCCCATGTGCGATTCAGCGCGCCGTGCAGCAGCGCTTGGTCGTCCAACCCATGGATCAGCAACACCGGCATTTTCAATCGGACCGGCTCCGAGGCATCCTCCTCGTACGGCGGCTTGGGGTAATTGCGTTTGTAATAATTGAGCATCGCCTCGAAGTCGGAGCGCTTCATTGCCTCGATGTATTTCGCCCGCTTGGCCTCGCCC
>CAYWMH010000241.1:0-4070 GCA_964459315.1 uncultured Verrucomicrobiota bacterium | reverse complement strand
GCCTACAGTTGCCGGACGGCGGCTGGGCCACCGCCGCACTGGGGGATTGGAAACGCAAGGCCGGCTCCGCGCAAACCCTCGCCCAGGCCGACGGCTACGGAACCGGCTTCATGGTTTTCGCCCTTCGCCAATCCGGCCTGCCAGCGAGCCACTCGGCGATCCGGCTTGGCATCGACTGGCTGAAAACCCATCAGCGCGAAAGCGGCCGGTGGTTCACCCGCTCGCCCTACAAGGACGGCCGGCATTACATCAGCCACGCCGGAACGGTCTTCGCGCTGCTGGCGCTGGCCGAGTGCAGCGAACTAAAATAATCTGGATGGACACAACCTCATTTAACTTTCCGACAGACACCAGAGTCGGATCGGGCATCATCTCGCAACTCAACGAGACGCGACTCTCGCTGGGCATCCACCGACCGCTGGTCGTGACCGATTCAGGGCTGCTCGAGACCGACGCTTTCAAAAGGCTCGCAGCCGCCCTGCTCCCCGGCGAGCCGGAGCGCGACTGGTTTTTGCACTCGGGCGTGCAGCCCAACCCGACCGAGGCCAACACGCGGGGCGCGGCCGAGCTGGCCCTGGCCAACGGCTGCGACGGTGTCATCGGTCTTGGCGGGGGCAGCGCGCTCGACGCCGCAAAGGTCTGCCGCATCCTCATTAAGCAGCCGCAGCTCAAGCTCGCCGACTACGACTGGGAGGCCGACTGGAGTGGCTTGCTGCCGTTCATCGCCATTCCGACCACCGCCGGGACCGGCAGCGAGGTCGGCCGCAGCGGCGTCGTCACCCCGGACGGCGGCGAAAGCAAGGGCATGTATTTTCACCCGGAACTGCTGGCCAAGTGCGTCTTCCTTGACCCGGAATTGACCACCGGCCTGCCGCCCGGCCTGACCGCCGCCACCGGCCTCGACGCGCTCACCCACTGCATCGAGTCGTACACCTCTCCAGTGTTTCAGCCGCTGTGCGACGGCATCGCGCTCGAGGGCATCGCGCTGATCGTACGCGCACTCCCGGCGGCCATCACCGATGGCTCCGACCTCAACGCGCGCGGCCAGATGCTCGTCGCCGCCGCGATGGGTGGTGTGGCGTTCCAGAAGGATCTCGGCGCAACCCATTCGCTGGCGCATCCGCTCTCGGCGATTTGCGGCGTGCACCACGGCACGGCCAACGCCATTTGCCTTCCTCCCGTCATGCGCTTCAACGCCCAGAAAAAACCGGGCGTCTACCGGCGCATCGGCTTGGCCTGCGGACTCGACGTCGTCTCGTGCAGCGACGCCGACGCCGACGAGCAGACGATTCATTTCATCGACGACTTCATTCGGCGATGCGGCATGCCGCCGTCACTCGAGGAGGTCGGCGTGGAGGAACAGCACATCGAGGCACTGGCCGACCAGGCGTGGCTCGACCCGTGCCACCAGACCAACCCGGTCCCGGTCACGCGCGAGGATTTGAAGGAACTTTTCCTGAAGGCATTGTGAGCGATTTTCCCACCCAACTTTTGATCAACGGCCAATGGCTCGACGGCTCCAAGGCCAAGCGCTTGGCCATCGTCAACCCGGCGATGGAGGAGACGTTCGCCGAGGTCAGCTCCGCCACCGCGGATGAAATTGGCCAAGCGGTCGAGGCGAGCCAGACAGCGTTCGAGTCCGGCTGGCGCGACATGCCGCCGGGCGAGCGAGCCGGGTTGCTGCACAACTTGGCCAAGCGCATCCGCGAAAACGTCGAAGCCATCGCGCAACTCGAGACACGTAACGTCGGCAAGCCGATCGGCGACGCCCGCTGGGAAGCCGACGCCGGCGCAAAGGTGTTTGAATATTACGCCGGGGCGATTGGGCATTTGTGCGGGCAAACGATCCCCGTGGCACGGGGCGGCTTCGACTTCACGCTGCGGCAGCCGATGGGCGTCATCGCCGCGATCACGCCGTGGAATTTTCCGTTCCTCATCGCCTGCTGGAAGGTCGCCCCGGCACTGGCCGCCGGCAACTCGGTCGTCCTCAAGCCGGCATCGCTGACGCCGTTGACCGCACTGATGCTGGGCCAAATGGGGAAGGAAGCCGGTCTGCCGGACGGCGTGCTGCAGGTGTTGCCCGGCAGCGGAGCGGAAGCTGGCCATGCGCTGGCCACCCATCCGCTCGTCCGAAAAATCGGCTTCACCGGCTCGACCGAGGTGGGCACGACGATCATGAAACTGGCCGCGGACGACATCAAACGCGTGTCGCTCGAACTGGGCGGCAAGTCGCCGAACATCGTCTTTGCCGATGCCGACTGGGAACGCGCAGCAGCCGAGTCGCCGATGAGCGTCTTCGCCAACACTGGACAAGACTGCTGCGCCCGCAGCCGCATGTTCATCGAGCAATCGATCTTCGACGATTTTGTCGATCAATTCGTCACCGCCACAGAGGCGCTCAACATCGGCGACCCGACGAACGAGGCCACGCAGGTCGGCCCGATGGTTTGCGCGGCGCAGCGGGAGCTCTCCGAGTCATTCGTGACCAATGCCCGGGATACGGGCCGTGAAATTCGCTCCGGCGGCGACCGACCATGCGAACGCGGATTTTACCTGAATCCCGTCGTGATCACGGGTGTCGAGACCGGGGATCGCGCCTGGCGGGAGGAAATTTTCGGACCGGTCGTTTGCCTACGCCCGTTCACCGACGAAACCGAGATGCTGCGAGAAGTCAACGACACCAACTTTGGCTTGAGCGGTTCCGTCTGGTCGAGCAACTTGAGTCGTGCGCTGCGCGTGGCGCGCCAGGTCGAGAGCGGCGTCATCAGCGTCAACACCCACTCGAGCGTACATACCGAGGCGCCGTTTGGAGGGTTCAAGCGCAGCGGCCTCGGCCGAGATCTAGGGATGTCCGCGATGGAAGCCTGCACTGAAGTAAAAAATATCTACGTCGGCGAATAGCCAATGAATCGACCAATACGCCAAGCCAGACAATTGACCAAGCGATGCCTGTTGCTCGGTGCTTTGGCGCTTGGCCAATCGGCATCGGCTGGGTGGGTGGCTTACAACGACTTCGGCGCTCCAAGCAGCCGGGATAAATCCATCTCCCGCATCGGCGCGACGTTGGCCGAGTTGAAAGCCGGCACCGGCTCGGTCGTGAAAACTGGCGCCCTAATCAACGCCGACACCGGCCAAGCCGGAGGCGTTAGGCTGAAGTTGACCGTGACCGGTTCACCGTCTGGCCAAGCGGAAGTCGGCGAAGACGCCCCCGCCGGAACCGATGCTGGCGCCGTCTTCGGCGACAGGGTGAACTGCTCTGGCGGCACATCGCTCCCTGCCGGCAAGGTTCATTTTATCGATCTGTCCGGACTCGATCCAGCCAAGCATTACGAACTGGTGTTGTTCGCGAGCGACCCGACCAGTAACACAGCCAAACCGGTTTCCTTCACACTGTGGGATATCTCATCGTTTGAGAATCGCAGCGCCCTCGCGTCCGGACGTGTCACAATCAATGGCCAATTCAACCGCACAACGACCATCCAGACCGCCGGGAACGCCAGCGGCGCACGCGGCGATGTCTGTCGGTACGAATTCATCCGGGCCGGCAACGACGGCGACATGCGGGTGATCATCCAGTCGCCGAACGGGAGTCAGTTGAACGCACTCAGGCTGCGGGAACAGACGCCGCCAGTGCTCGCTGCCAAGCCGGTTGTCGCGCTGGGCGAAGACCACGCTGTCATCAACGGCACGATCGCCGATCCGGCCAACGGTGCGGTCGAGTTGCGCTGGCGCGAAGCCGGTGGCAAAACAGCATGGCAAATCAGGGCACTGGCCCCGGACGATGGCGGCGCGTTCGTGACCCGGCTCGATTCGTTGGCGGTCTTTGTTGATCACGAGTTTGTCTTCGTGCAAAAAACTGACAACGGCGAAATCGCCTCGGAAGCGCAGGTCATCCGTCCGCAAAAACTGGGGGTGATCTACTCAACCGGCTTCGAGCCGACCGAGCCGGTGGCGTTCCTGCCGGGAGCGATCGCGGCGAAGACCGGCCCGTGGCGCGTAGCCAAGGGCAGCGCCGAGGTGCAGACCAGCCGGGTCGCGCATGGCGGCCAGGCAGTGCGCACCGGCGACTG
>CAYWMH010000240.1:0-4073 GCA_964459315.1 uncultured Verrucomicrobiota bacterium | reverse complement strand
AAAAGGACATGTCCGACCGCCAGGCCCTCACGGCCGCGCGGTTGACGGCGATCGGCGCGACGCTGGTGGGAATTGCCATGGTGCCGGTGTTCATGAACTTCGACTCGATCTACGACGCGCACGGCGCCTTCACGGCGGCGGTGACGCCGCCGCTGGTGGTGACGTTTGTGCTGAGCGTCTTTTGGAAACGCTTCACCGCTCCGGCTGCTTTAGCCACGCTGGTCGTGGGGCTTTTTGCCATTGGCTTATCTCTCTTTGTCCCGGAAGTGATCAAGCCGTTCGCACATGGGGTGGCTCCAATAGAGGCTGTGAAACCTTTGCCATTGGGGAGAGATTCAATAAAGGCAGTTTCAAGTGAAGTTCGGACTAATGCCTCCTATGTTGAAAAATGGATGCCATCAGAAAAACACATCAAGGCCGATTCGAACTTGGGCGTGATGATTAATTCAGGTGATACCACTGTCAGTAAGGATTCAATTTCGATGAGCATCAATGATGAGCCAATTGACGTGGGAATTACGGAGGATGGCAAAATCGTTACGATCAAGGCATTGGAAATTGAGAAGTTGGAGAAGTCAAAAAAATATAAAATGATTGTCACTTACAGTGACAGCATCAAAGGTGAGCAAAGTTATATGATTAAGTTTAAGGTGCAGGGCTTTTTACCTGGACTAAATCAATACAAGTTCATGCGTGCCTGTTATGGGTTGACGATCTGTGTTGTGGTGGGCGTGGTGGTGTCGTTTTTCACTCGGCCGGAAGAAAAACCACTGACTGGTCTGGTGTGGGAGAAGGGGTTTTACCGGTCGCTGAAGGTTGATTGATCGTCATGGCCAGAGCGAACTACGTCAAAAAGAAGTTTTACTCGGTCTACAAAAACCTGGAGCGGGCCGCGTACGACGCAGAGAAGCGCCGGTTGCAGGCGGAGTTGCTCAACCTCCAGCGCTGGGCGGTCGAGAACAGGAAACGCGTTGCCATTGCCGTTGAGGGACGCGATGCCGCCGGCAAGGGCGGCACGATCAAGCGCTTCGTCGAGTACCTCATGCCGAGGTACCTGCGCGTGGTGGAACTCGGCGTGCCGACCGCGAAGGAGTCCCGCAACTGGTTTCGCCGCTACGAGAAGCATATGCCCCGGAAGGGGGAGATCGTTTTCTTCGACCGCTCCTGGTACAACCGTGCGCTCATCGAGCCGACCATGGGTTACTGCAACGAGCGGCAGTATCGCTACTTCATGAAGCGTGTTGTGCCTTGGGAGGAACAGCTCATTGCCGACGGGCTGATCCTCATCAAGTTTTACCTGTCGGTGGATCGCGACACGCAGTTGTTCCGGTTCAAGGAGCGCATCGTCCATCCGCTCAAGTATTGGAAATACTCGAAGAACGACGAGAAGGCCCGGGCCAAGTGGGAGGTGTTCACCAACTATAAGACGCAGATGCTTGAGCGCACGGCATCGGATGCCAGCCCGTGGGTCGTCATCAACGCCAACGACAAGATGTACGCGCGTCTGGCCTGCATGCTGTACACCATCTACCACGTCCCATACTTGGAGAAACAGACCTTCAAGCCGCTGACTGGCCCGGAGCTGCCGGCCAAGTTCCGCACCGAGGTTGACGGTGTGCCGTTCAGCAATCTGAGCTATCGCCAATACAGCGTCCTCGAGCGCTTGGCCAAGTCGCGATAGCCACCCCATACGGGTGGACAGATTGGGGTTGGCGCGATTGAATGGGGCGGATACATTCCCCGTCCACTATTGCGATGCATCCTGTTCGGCTTATTCACATTCCAACAGCAGGGCCATTATGCCTGGGCGTGGCTGTGGCGTTGCTGTTTTCCGCTTCGCCAAGCGGCTTGATCGCGGCGGAGATCGACTTTGCCCGCGACATCCGGCCGCTGCTTAGTGACAACTGCTTCTCCTGCCACGGCCCGGATGCCAGGCAGCGCAAGGCCGGTCTGCGGCTTGACACGCGCGACGGGGCGTTGGCCGATCACGATGGCGTTTCGGCGGTTGTGCCCGGCAAGCCGGGCGAGAGCGAACTGATTCGGCGCATCACCGCTGCGGACGAGGACGACCTCATGCCGCCGCCCGACTCGGGCAAGCAACTCGACGCCGACCAAAAGGCGCTGCTGCAGCGATGGATCGCCGCTGGTGCGGAGTACGACCTGCATTGGGCCTACAAGCCGGTCACGCGTCCCGAGCCGCCCAAGGTCATCGACGACTCGTTCATCCGTAACGACATCGATCGGTTTGTGCTGGCGGCGATGCGGGCTCAAGGCCACGAGCCGACGCGCGAGGCCGACCGCCGGACACTCATCCGCCGCCTGTCGTTCGACCTGACCGGGCTGCCTCCGGCGTGGGAGCAGGTGCGGGCGTTTGCCGCCGACCGGTCGCCGCGCGCCTTCGAGGCACGGGTCGATCAACTGCTGACCAGCCCGCATTACGGCGAGCGCATGGCGGTGTTCTGGCTCGACCTCGTGCGGTACGCCGACACGATGGGTTACCATTCCGACAACGTGCAGACCAAGCCGCTCTACCGCGAGTACGTCATCAACGCCTTCAACGACAACCTGCCGTTCGACCAGTTCACGCGCGAGCAGCTCGCCGGTGACCTGATGCCCGGGGCAACCCGCCGCCAGCGCATCGCCTCCGGCTACAACCGACTGAACATGACCACGCGCGAGGGCGGCTCGCAGCCGAAGGAGTACATCGCGATCTACCTCGGCGACCGCGTGCGCAATGTCTCGGCGGTCTGGATGGCCACCACCCTTGGCTGTACGGAGTGTCACGACCACAAGTACGATCCGTTTACGTCGCGGGATTTTTACAGCCTCGGCGCGTTCTTTGCCGACCTTGAGGAGACGCCGGTCGGCCCGCAGAAGTACACGCCGCTGCCGACCGCCGCGCAGCAGGTTGAGGTGGATGAATTGAAGAAACAAATCCCTACGCTCGAGTCGGCGCTGAACACGCAGACACCCGCGCTGGATGCCGCCCTGGCCAAGTGGGAGGCGTCGCAGGTGCAATGGACCGCCCTCAAGCCAAGCGCCGCGGTCGCCGCCAACGGCACGACGCTGGCGATTCGAGACGACCGGTCGATCCTCGCCTCCGGGCATCTGCCGGACGTCGACACCTACACCGTCACGCTGAACGCCGCCCCGACCGGGATGCGGGCGTTCCGGATCGAGGTGCTTCCCGATGACTCGCTCCCGAAGAAAGGACCGGGGCGCGCCGGCAACGGCAATTTCGTGATCACGGAAGTCATCGTGCAGGCTGACGGGAAGCCGGTTCCGTTGCGGAACGCCACGGCTTCCTTCGAGCAGACGCTGGCCAACCAGAACAACCCGTACAAAAAATGGAGCGCCGCGAGCGCCATCGACGGCGACGCCCGGGGCGCGTCGTTTGGCTGGGCCGTGCTGCCGAAGGTGGGTGCCGCGCAGCGGCTCGTGTTCGAGGCCGCCGAGGCGATCGATGCGGCGGGGGAGTTGACCGTCATCCTGAAACAGGCGCATGGCACGCAGCACACGCTGGGGCGGTTCCGGATTTTCGCCACGGCCCACACCGGCGAGGTGACTGTCGACTCGGCGTCGCCGCCGAAAAACATCGCCGACATTCTCGCCGTCCCCTTGGCCAAGCGGAGTGACGACCAGAAAAAAACGGTCGCCGCGCATTTCCGCTCGTTCACGCCCGAATTGGCTGACAAGCGCCGGGAACTCGCCGACCTCAAGGCGAGGGTCAAGCAGCTCGAGAAGGCGTTCCCGACCTCGCTCATCTCCGTGCACTTGGCCAAGCCGCGCACGGTGCGCATCCTGCCGCGCGGCAACTGGCAGGATGAGTCCGGGCCGGTGGTGCAGCCGGACATTCCCGCCCGTCTCGGTGCCGCCGGCCGCGAAAGCCGCGCCTCCCGCAGCGATCTGGCCGACTGGGTGGTGTCCCGGGACAACCCGCTCACGGCGCGAGTGATGGTCAACCGGCTCTGGGCGATGTGCGTCGGGCGTGGTCTGGCCACGCCGCTGGACGACTTCGGTGCGCAGGGCACGCCGCCCACGCACCCGGAGCTGCTCGACTGGCTCGCGGCCGA
>CAYWMH010000239.1:0-4101 GCA_964459315.1 uncultured Verrucomicrobiota bacterium | reverse complement strand
GCGCGGGTGCTCGACCATCTGGGCGTGGAGAACGAGGCGTCGCCGCGCTGGCAGGAGGAGGCATGAGCGAAACGGAACTCGTCAACACCCCGAGGCCAAGGTGGCGCGGCCTGCTTGGCCTGCTGAGTCGGTGGGGCGGATTCGTGAAGTTTTCCCACACGCTGTTCGCGATGCCGTTCGCACTGGCCTCGATGATGGTCGCCTCGCGGGAACATTATTACTACAAGGAGAAGGCCAAGGCCGCGCTGCCGGCTGATGCTGTGGAGTACGGCTTTCCCGGCGTGAGGCTGTTTCTACTGATCGTCATCTGCCTGATCTGCGCCCGGACGTGCGCGATGGCGTTCAACCGGATTGTCGACCGCCAGTTCGACGCAAAAAACCCGCGCACCGCCGACCGCCATCTGCCGTCCGGGGAGATCAGCCTGTTTAGCGCCTGGATGCTGTGCGCCCTCAGCGGCGCCGGTTTTCTGGTGGCGGCCGGGTTCATCAACACCGCCTGCCTCGTGCTGGGGCCGGTGGCGTTGTTTTTCATCTGCTTTTATTCGCTGACCAAGCGGTTCACCGACTACACGCACGTCTGGCTCGGCGTCGCGCTGGCGCTGGCGCCGGTTGGCGCGTGGATCGCGGTGAAGGGCGGCACGATGACGGAGTTGTTCCAACTGTGGCCGCTTGGCCAAAGCCTGCTACCGCCGCTGGTGCTTGGCACGGCCGTCGTGTTTTGGCTGATCGGTTTCGACATCATTTACGCGACGCAGGATTTCGAGTTCGACCGGCAGCACGGCCTGCGTTCGCTCGTGACGGCGTGGGGGCCGCGCAATGCCCTCACGGCGGCGTTCCTGTCGCACGTGGTCATGATCGGGCTGCTGTTGATCTACGGGCTGCTGCTTCGTTTCCGTGTCGCCTTCATCATCGGCTGGCTGATCATCCTGTTTTGCCTCGCGTTCGAGCATTGGATCGCCCGCAAGCGCAGCCTGAAATGGATCAACACCGCCTTCTTCAAGCTCAACGCCGTGATCAGCTCGGTCTTTTTTGCGGTCGTGGCCGCTGAGGTTTTATTCCCGTTTTTCCGCCGCATCCCGTGACTGTTTTGATTCCAGAGGAACTGCGCGCCATCCGCGAAAAAACCGCGCTTGGCCAACGGCTCGACGAGGCCGAGGCGCTGCGGCTGTACGAGTGCGGCGACCTCAATGCGCTTGGCCAACTGGCTGACGAGGCCAACCGCCGCAAAAACGGCGCCCGCGCCAGCTATATCCTTAACCGTTATTTTAACTACTCGAACTACTGCATCCTGAGCTGCCAGTTCTGCGCCTTCTCGCGCAAGAAACGCGACGCCGACGGCTTCGAGTTGGCGCTTGCCGACATGGTGCAAAAGGCGCGGGAGGCGCTCTCGATCGGCATCACCGAGTTGCACATTGTCGGCGGGCTGCACCCGGCGCTGCCGTTCAGCTATTACACGGAAATGATCCGCCAGTTGAAGTCGGTCGATCATCGGTTGCAGCTCAAGTGCTTCACCGCGATCGAGATTCTGCACCTCGCCTGGCTCGCCAAAAAACCGGTGCCGGGGGTGCTCGCCGAGTTCCGGGCGCTTGGCCTCGACTCGCTGACCGGCGGTGGTGCGGAGATTTTTCAGCAGGAGGTTCGCGACCGGATCGCGCGCGGCAAGGAGACAGCGGAGGAGTACCTCGACGTTCACCGCGCGTGGCACAAACTCGGCGGCCGGAGTACCTGCACGATGCTGTTCGGCCACCTCGAGACGCTTGCGGATCGCGTCGACCATATGCGGCGGTTGCGCGAGTTGCAGGACGAAACCGGCGGCTTCACTGGCTTCATTCCGCTGCCGTACCAGCCGGACAACAACGGGATCCCGGTCGAGCATTCGCCGGACGGGTTTGACATGCTGCGCACGATCGCCGTCGCACGGCTTTACCTCGACAATTTCGACCACGTCACCGCCTACTGGGTCGGCATGGGGATGAAGCTGGCGCAGATCGCGCTCGACCACGGCGCGGATGATCTACACGGCACGATTCTTGAGGAGAAAATTTTTCACATGGCCGGCGCCGACACGCCGCAGCGGCAGACGGAGAACGACATGATCCGCGCCATCCGTGAGGCCGGCCGTGTGCCGGTGCAGCGCGACACGTTTTACGAGCCGATCCGCGAATGGGCCGGGGAGGAGGCGTTGGCCAAGGCCTGAGCGATGGGGGAACCGGCCGCCAAGCGCATCGGCTCCGTGCCGTACCTCAACGCCGTGCCGCTCACCTGCGGCATCGAGGCCGAGACCGAGTTCCTGCCGCCGAGCCGCTTGGCCAAGCGACTGCGCTCCGGCGATCTCGCCGCCGGGCTGGTCAGCCTTACCGAGGTGCTTTTCCACGACCTGTACGACATTCTCGACGGTGTCGCCGTGGCATCCGACGGGCCGGTGAAAAGCGTTTTCGTTGCGTATAAAAAACCGCTTGAAGAGGTCGAGGTCATCCGGTGCGACACCGCGTCGCTCTCCAGCCTCAACCTGCTCAAGGTGACCTTGGCCAAGCGCGGGCTCTCGTCCCGGATTGAGCCGCTTGACGACTACGCCCGCGCCGCCGAGCAGGATGCCGTGCTACTCATCGGCAACCCGGGCCTTGAGTTTCTGCGGTCGCCGCACCGGCACCAGATCCTCGACCTCGGCCAGGCGTGGCAGGACGACACCGGACTGCCGTTCGTTTACGCCGTATGGGCGATCCGCCGCGACCAGCGCCCGCCCGGTCTTGGCCAGGCGCTGCTGCAGGCCAAGCGGGACGGCTTGGCCAAACTCGATGAACTCATCGCGACTCGGTCCGAGTTCGATGCCGAACTGCGGGCCGCCTACCTGCGCGAGCACATCCGCTTCGACTTGGGCGAGCGGGAAAAACAGGGCGTCGCCCGGTTTGTTGAGGCGCTGCGGGCCGTCACCGGCGAAACCGTCTACGACCCAAAATACATCGCCGGGTTTTAGTTGGCTCATCGCCGGGCTGGTTTGCTACGGTCGCGGCCGCGATGGGAACCCCCCGCCAAGGCAATACGGCGACTGACCTGTTCCGGGCCAAGCTGTTCCGGGACTTCTACGGCACGATGCTGTGGCAGGTGCTTGGCAAGCTGTTCCAGGTCGCCGGCTTGGTGTACGCCACGCGCTGCCTTGGCCCGGACAACATCGGCGTGTCGCGCACGATCATCACGCTGGCGATGATGCTCCAGTTGTGCCTCGCGTTCGGGCTGGACGCCGTTGCGGTACGACATGTGGCCAAGGGCACGGCCAGGGCGGATGAGATCGCCCCCGCGATTTTCACCTTCCGCTTCGCGATTGGCCTTGTCGCCGCCGCGCTTTGGGCGATCGGCGTCTGTCTGAGCCCGCTCGACGGGCTGGAGCGGTGGACGTGGCTCGCCGGCGCGCTGTTTCTGCTTGTGCTCAGCCTCGACTACTCGTGGCTGTTCCAGGCGACGGAACAGATGCCGCGCGCCTCCCGGTTCCAGACGCTCTCGGCGTTCCTCGCGAGCCTCTGGTTTTTGCTGTTTTTTGAAAAAGGCCAGTCGCTGGGCAGCGACCTGTTCGTGCTGCTCGGGGCCAACGCGCTGGTGGTTGGCTTCGTGTGGCGGCAGATGACGCGTGAGTTGGGGTTCCGCTGTCTTAGCCCCGCGCGCCTAGCCAAGGCCGGGGCGCTGTTCCGCGAGGCGTGGCTGATTTGGGCGTTCAATTTAAGTTACTTTCTGCTGGCCAACATGGCGCTGCCGATGACCTATTTTCTGCTCGGCAAAACCAGCAGCGGCCTGTTCGGCTCGGCGCAGCAACTGGTGGTCGCGCTGCAAATGTTTTTGCATTACTTCGGCATCATCATGGCGCCGCGCCTCGTGGTGTGGCGGCAGGCGGACGTCGGCCTGTTCCGGCGGCGTGTGCTGCTGCTGGCCGGCGCCGCGGGGGTGGTGGGGTTGCTGTTTTCCGGCGGGCTGTGGCTGATCGTCGGGTGGTTTTACCCGCTGCTGTTTGGCAAGGCGTTCGAGAGCGCCGCCGGCCGGCTGCCGGTGCTGGTGATGGGCAAGTTTTTTGCGGTCGGCACGGCGATGTTTACGTGGGCGCTGTGGGCGGAG
>CAYWMH010000238.1:0-4137 GCA_964459315.1 uncultured Verrucomicrobiota bacterium | reverse complement strand
GCTACCAAGCGGGCACGACGAAACCGACCACCGACAAGCCAGGCGCCACCTTGTGCAACCCGTGCAAGTTCCCGGCCGCGCACGCGCAGGGCGCGACAACGCGCAACGACTCCCAGCCGCTTCTCCCATGGTCGCTTGGCCAGGATGGCCCGGGCGCAGCTTGGGGAGATCTGGACGGCGACGGCTGGGAGGACTTGGCCGTTGCAAGCGGGCGGGGAGGAGCCACAACTCTGTACCGGAACGAAGCCGGAAAACGATTCTCCCTTCTGGAGCCAAATACGCCATTACCGAAAAGCGCGCGCGACGCGCTTGCGGTGTTGATCGCCGGCGGCCAACTGTTGCAGAGCTTTTCAAATCACGACGACGGACTGGCGTTTGGCGACATGCTCACGGTCACCCAAGCCGATGGCAGCCTGCGTCAAACACTCGCGGCCAAGGCCGCCAGCGCCGGGCAGTTGGCCATGGCCGATGTGGACGGCGATGGCGACCTGGACTTGTTTGTCGCCGCACGCGCTTTGCCGGGCCGATACCCGCAGCCGGCCGGCTCAACGCTATACCTCAACGACGGCCGCCAGAGGCGGGACAGCGCTGCCTGGTCGTCCACGTTGCAGAACACCGGGATGGTTGCCGGGGCTGTCTTTGCCGATGTCAATTCCGATTCAGCCCCGGACCTGCTCCTAGCCTGCGACTGGGGCACTCCCACAATTCTGATCAACACCGGCACCGGGTTTGTGGATGAAACCGAGCCGCTCGGCTTAGGCAAGTTCACCGGCTTTTGGCGTGGCATCGATGTCGGTGACTTTAACGGCGACGGGCGCATTGATTTCGTCGTCGCCAATCGCGGTCTCAACGCCGGCTACGAAGCCTCGGAGGAGGAACCGTTCGTCGCGTTTTACGGCGACCTCGACGAGGACGGCCGGGGGGAGATCATCGAGACCGTACGGGAGAACGGCAAACTTCATCCACGGCGGAATTTATCTACACTCAACAGCGCGATGCCGTGGCTTACCGAGCATTTGCGCAGTTACGACCAATACGCCCGGTTAACCGTCGATGGCCTGTCCGGCCCGGCGCGCTTGGCCAACGCGTCGCGTGCCGAGATCACCACGCTGCAAAGCATGGTGTTCCTCCGGGTTGACGCCGGCTTTGAGGCGCGGCCGCTCCCGCACGAGGCTCAACTCACGGCCGCTTTCTCGCCGGTGGTGGCGGATTTCGACAACGACGGCGCTGAGGACATCGTGTTGAGCCAGAATGAGTTTTCCGTGCACGGCGAGGAGTCAAGGCAGGACGCCGGGTTTGGGTTGCTGCTCGCTGGGCGCGGCGACGGGTCGTTCGAGGACAGAGGCATCGGGGAGAGCGGGTTGACGGTGTTTGGCGAGGGGCGGGGTGCAGCGGCCGCGGACTTCAATCACGACGGCCGAACCGATCTTCTCATCTGCCAAAACGGATCAAATCCGAAACTGTTCCTTAACCAGGCCGAGCGCCGCGGTTTGCGCGTCCGGCTGCAGGCCGGTGAGGGCAACAGGGACGGCGTCGGGGCGATCCTCCGGCTGGAATCGAACGAGAAACTTGGCCCGGCGCGCGTGGTGCGGCTTGGCTCCGGTTTTTTATCACAAAACGCGACCACCCAAATACTGGGGGGAGCGGAAGGAGCGACGGCGCTGCGGGTCGTTTGGCCAAGCGGCGGGAGCGAGTGGTTTGACCTCACGCCGGGTCAGACGGCGATCACCGCTGTCGAGGGACGGGGAAGGGTGGTCGTCGACTAGACGATCGCGTTGAGTTCGTCCACGGCTGCGCTCCATTTATCGCTGTAACGCTCATGATCGTCGTTGATCTGCATCAACTCCCGGTTCAACTGTTGCGCTTGGCCACCGTTTGCGTACGTCTCCGGCAACTCGAGCAGTGAGGTGATTTCCCCCTGCCGTTCCTCCAGCGCGGCAATCTTGGCCTCCAACTTGTCGATGATGCTCTGCGTTGATTTTCGCTTCTTGGAGAGCACCTGCCGGGCCTCTGCCTCACGGCGTTTCCGCGCCTTGGAGTCCTCGCGGCTGGCAGGGCTGCCGCCCTTGGTAGGCGTGCCGTTGGCCAGGCTAGTCTGCGTGGCGCGGGATGACTGCTGCCCGGTTTTGTCGAGGTAATAGCCGTAAGGACCGGGGTAATGCCGCAGTTGCCCCTGTTCGACATGTATAACGTGCGACGCAATTTTGCGGATAAAATGCACGTCGTGGCTGATAAACACCAGCGTGCCATTGAACTGCGACAAAGCCTCGATCACCGTGTCGATGCTGCCCATGTCGAGATGGGTCGTCGGCTCGTCGAGCAGGAGAAAGTTGGGCGGGTTGAGCAGCAGCTTGGCCAACGCGAGTCGGCTTTTTTCGCCACCGCTCAGAACGCCGACCTTCTTGAAAACATCGTCTTCCGAGAACAGAAAGCCGCCCAGCAGCGTACGCGCTGACTCCTCGGTGACGCTTGCCCGTGAGTCGAGCATCTCCTCAAGCACCGTACGGTTCAGGTCGAGCGTCTCGGCGCGGTGTTGCGCAAAGTAACCGGGTTGGACGTTGTGCCCTAGTTCACGCTCACCCGTGTCGTGGTCTAGCACCCCGGCGAGGATCTTCAGCAGCGTCGACTTGCCGGCGCCGTTCGGGCCGACCAGCACGGTTCGTTGTTGCCGCTCGACCTCGAGATCGAGTGATCGGTACACCTGAAGTTCGCCGTACGACTTGGCCAAGCCGCGCAGGGCTATCACCCGCTGCCCGCTCCGCGCCGGCTGGGGGAAGGAGAAGTTCATTTTCTTGCGCGAGACATACGGCGCCTCGATCTTCTCCATCCGCTCAATCTGCTTCAGCTTGCTTTGCGCCTGGGTTGCCTTGGTGTTCTTGGCGCGGAATCGGTCCACGAATCGCATCAACCGCTCAATTTCCTTCTGTTGGTTCTCGTAGGCCGCCATCAATTGCGCCTCGTTGGCCTCGCGCTGTATCAGGAACCGCTCGTAATCCCCCGTGTACCGTGTGACACGGCCGCCCTCCAACTCGACAATGTGCCCCACGATCTGGTTGAGGAACTCGCGGTCGTGCGATATCAGCAGGATTGCGCCGGGATAGTTTTGCAGGTAGCCCTGCAGCCAGATGAGCGAGTGCAGGTCGAGATGGTTCGTTGGCTCGTCCAGCATCAGCAAGTCTGGCTCCTGCACGAGCAGGCGAGCGAGGTGGGCGCGCATGATCCATCCGCCGCTTAACTCGTTGGCCAAGCGTTCGAAGTCACTTTCCTTGAAGCCAAGCCCGCCCAGGATCTGCCGCGCTTTCGCAATTAACCCGCCGCCTCCGGCGGCTTCGAATACGTCGTAATCACCATCCGTCGGCTCACCATCATGCGCTTGGCCGAGCGAACCCAGTCGCCGAGCCGCTGCGATAAACGCCGGCGAGAAGGAGCAGGCCAGCTCAATGACGGATTCATCGCCGGTCGGTGCGTTTTCCTGCGGGAGAAAGCCCACCTTGCTCCCTCGCTCCAAGGCGATCTCCCCGCTGTCGGGCGTCGTCTCGTTGAGGATGATGGAGAATAGGGTGGATTTTCCGGAGCCATTGCGGCCGACCACGCCGCTGCGCTCCCGGCGGGTTGTTTGAAGGCTGGGATTTGCAAACAACGTGAGCCCGGCGAAGGCCTTCGAGATACTCTTGATGGAAAGCATCGATTTTTCTTAGCGCACTAAGGAATCAAAAAATGGTGCCAGAGAAGTGATTTGAACACCTGACCAAAGGCTTATGAGTCCTCCGATATGACACTCGATAACTTGTTAATATGCAGAGTTTTAGGTGTGGTGTTTTTTGCTGATTTCGGGATGCCCCATTATGCTCCCCCTAGCTATGTTAAAAATGGTGGCTGCGGCTGGAATTGAACCAGCGACCTCAGGCTTATGAGTCCCGCGCTCTAACCAACTGAGCTACGCAGCCGAATGGATGGGCATTTAAACACACCTGTCAACCCAGGTCGAACAATGTGAATAATGGGTTAAGGATGGGGTAGGGGATCACTCAACAAGTCTTGCTCGGTAGAATTGTTTGATCGGATAATCAAGACCAAATCGTTCTGCAAATTCTGCCGGTGATAAAAATTCGTACTGCCCCTTTGTCTCATCAAAAG
>CAYWMH010000237.1:0-4140 GCA_964459315.1 uncultured Verrucomicrobiota bacterium | reverse complement strand
CCGTTTCATTTGACGTAGATAAATTCCTTGAAGTTGAAAATTGAGTGTGCGATCTCCTGCCATGCTCGGTTGGGATCGGCAACATCGCCGTGCTGCCCGGTCTCATGTTCGATCGTCGCATCGAGTCTGGCAAGCTGGCGCTCAAGATGCTCGTGCTCGGAACGTTCGTCAGCAGAGAGAGCGGCGATCAACTCACGACGCGAAACGTGATTGGGGTTCATGGTAGCTGAAATCTCCACTTCAGCAGGTGTCAATGCGCGGTCGTAGAGCTGGGCGCGCTCGATGCTTCCGAACAGCTTGGTCGATGGGCTCGAGGGCGTCCCGTGACGCATGCCGAACACCACATGAGCCTTGCCGGCCGCATAAGTCTTGGGCCCAGAGCTTTTGTACGGTTTTCCGTAGGACTTACCGTTACGGTAGCAGGCAATCGTACCGTCCGCCGAATAGACAATCGCCAGGTGGACGGGTTCATTGCCGAGCACCTCCTCTGACTCATCCGGGCCGTAGAAGCTGCTATAGCGACTGTACCCCTCGCTTCCGGCCATCCAACGCCGCGGCTCGCGCTCGCCGTAGACGATGGAGTCAAACGGATCGCCGTCCATCTCCTGCACAGCAATAGCGCCTCCTCCTGCCTGACCAAGGCTCCCGAGATTCAGCCAGACCTCGAGTGTTTTCGCCGTCAAATCCCGCTCGAAAGGCGCCGTCGCCACAAACCCTGCTCCCACGCGCAGCCGACCATCCACCAGCGGTACATCCTGATAAGCCGTGCCATGCATGGCACCGATCGAGTCCTTCAAGTCCCCCTCGAATTCCCAGCGCGCGATGGGGGCCAGCTTGAAGGGGGTGGAGGCTCCCCTCGTCGCCAGGATACGCGCCTTGGTCGGCTCAACAATGGATGCAAGCCGCTCGCGATGAGTGCGCCTCTCTGAATTAAGCCGATCAAGCCGCGCGCGCGCTGAATCGAGTTGCTCAAGCGTCGTCTCAAGGTACGCCATAGCCTCATTGATCTCCACAGGTGCTGGCTCACGGCCGAGCGCCGTCTCGAACATTCGCTTGAAGCAAGCCCGCGACGTGCCCCCCTCGGCGCGGACGCGTCTCGCCCAATCCTTGGAGAGACCGTGAATGAAGGAGTCATTCATCAGTGTAAGAGACTGCGCAGGCACGTTCGTGATGGGTCGGCGGCCTTCCGTCGTGAACGGCACCGGCGCATCGAACATGGCGAGGAACGGGCTCGAGCCACCCCGGCGGACGGTAACGTAGACGCTACGCCGATTAGATCCCTCGTTAACCGATGGGCCAAACATCCGACCATCGAGACGCCCTGACACCTTGAGAATTGAACCCCGAATGGCTTCCGCCTCCAGGCGGCGCATAGGCGCGTGTGAGAGAAGGATGTTATCGGGATCGATTGTGCGGGCTTTAATGGATGGCACCGGACTGCGACGAAATACTTCCGAAGTGACGAGCAACCGGATCATGCTCTTCATCGACCAACCCTCCGCTACAAACCGCCTCGCCAGATAGTCGAGGAGTTCAGGGTGGGAGGGCTTCTCTCCGTGAAGCCCAAAGTTGTCGGTCGACGCGACGATGCCGCGCCCAAACACATAGTGCCATATTCGGTTTACCGCGACCCGGGCGGTGAGCGGGTTGTCATGCCGAAGAATATCGCGGGCAAGCTCAAGCCGGCCGGCCGAGCGCTTCGGATACGGCTTTCCACCAAGGACCTCAAGAAAACGCCGAGGCACAATGTCCAGCGGTCGCTTGTGATTGCCACGATCGAAGAGTTCCTGATCGTGGTGGTCTCCCGGAAGGACTCCCGGCGCACGAACGGGGATCGGGACACGGCCCTCGATCTCACGGTAGCGGACGATGAGCGGCGCTGAGCCAGAGAGCTCATCCAGTGCATTGGGCAGTAGACCGCGGCGGACGAAGAAACCAAGGAAGTTCGCCTGTTCGTCGGTCATCGCCGCGTCGCGCCAGGCCTTAATGCAGGTGCTGAGTGTCGATCGGTAAATGTCAGCAAGATCTTTCAGGTTGGTCGGCGGCGTGGCCCCTGCCTCCTCATAAAACGGTGACGTGACCTCGGCCTCCTCGTCCTTGGGCGGTTCCTGACCGGGCCCCGGCATCACGACCTGCTGTATCCCAAACCACGAGCGCGCGTTCTCTGGGCGTGCCTCTGCTACTATGCCAGTGGGCAGGTCGCCGGATGTGGCAATCTCGAGGTAGGCTTGGTCACCACGCCAGTATTCCATTTTGTCCCAGAGCATCCAGGTCAGTTCATCCGAGACCATGTGGTGGCTCTTATAGATAGTGGAATTTTGATTTCCGATGACAATGGGATAGTGCCGCATCGAGTAGCGCATGCGGGCACCATCGCCTCCGAGCACGCGGACCCATATCGAGTCGGTGCCAACCTCAAAACGGGGCGATGTCAGAACGGCGCTGTGCTTGCTCGAAAGAAGATGACTGTAGACACCCGCCGGATAGATGTTCGAAACAACCCTCTCCCCTTCCGGAAGGATGTGAAAGGCGCCTGCTTTTGCCGGCGCCGATTCAAGCCCCAGACCGTGCCGATACCAACTGTTGATGTCGTCCAGCGCAAGGTTCCAGCGCAGCGCATAGGGGCGTCGCTCCTGCTCTTCGAGAGCAGCTCGACTCTTCTTCCATTTATTTTGGAGTTCACCCCACGCCGTCTTAAAACCCTCTTCCCCTGCTTTTTGAAGCCGTACAAATGCGTGGAGCGGACTTCTCGCATCGCTCACTGCCGCATCGATTGCCTCCTGCCACGGAAGCGGCTCCTCACCGTCCTGCTTCCATCCCGCCTGGTCGCCCTTCTTTCTCCCTTTTTGAGTCCCGTCGCCCTCGTTGGCACGCGTCGGAGACGCAGCGAGAAGGTCGTCCTCAAACCGATCCAGGGCCTCGAGCCAGTCGTTGGCAAGCGCCTCGCGAACGCGGGGCTTTAGATCGCCAAGGTCAGCCGCCTCCCTTGCACCCACACCAGGCGCATCGACCGTCACAACGGCCGGGCGCGAGCTCGTCATGATGCCGTAAAGCGCATAATAATCCCGCTGACTGATCGGGTCGAATTTGTGATCGTGACAGCGGGCACACGATACCGTCAACCCGAGGAACGCCTTGGAGATCACGTCAATCTGGTTCTCGGTAAAGCGAACTTGCTCATCGAGCGCATCGGTGGGCGCATAGCCGTGCTGGACGAATCGATACTGCGCCACTCCTAGCACAGACTCGTTGATCCCGTTGTCGTGATCAATCCGCGGCTCTGCGATAAGGTCGCCCGCCAAGTGCTCCTCGATCAGTCGGTCATATGGCACGTCACGGTTGAAGGCGCGAATCAGATAGTCGCGATACCTCCAGGCATACGGAATCCTCGGATCACCCTGACCGCCATGGCCCTCGGAATACCGCAGGCAGTCCATCCAGTGACGGGCCCAGCGCTCGCCAAAGCGAGGCGAAGCGAGCAGGCGATCAACGAGATGTTCGTAGGCCCAAGGAGAGTTGTCGGTGACAAAAGCGGCGCTTTCCTCGGCCGTGGGGGGCAGCCCAATGAGCACATAGGACAAGCGCCGGATCAGCGTGCGGCGGTCTGCTCCCCCCACCGGCTCCAGACCAGCGCGCTCGATCCGGGCCTCAACAAAGGCATCGATCGGGTTTACAGCGCCCTGACCGGAAACCACGGGCGCCTGTGATCGATGAATCGGCTGGAAGCTCCACCAACGCTTGCGCTGCTCTCGGATCGCCTCCCATGACATCGTGCGAGATAGGTCCTCGGCAGACGGCGGTGCGTCGCGAGGATCCGGCGCACCCATCTCAATCCATGCCCGAAAATCGGCGACAATGTCAGCCTCGAGCTTCGGCTCGTCCTTGGGCATGCGCAACTCTGTTGCGTGACGGATGGCCTGCAGCAGGAGGCTCGCGTCAGGATCGCCCGGCACCACCGCGGGACCGCTGCTCCCTCCCTTTCGAATTGCCTCCCGGTAGTCGACCGCAAGCCCGTTTCGATTCGTCTCGGAACTGTTATGACAACGGTAGCAACGCTCGACAAGAACCGGACGGATTCGCTTTTCAAAAAACTCCGTCCCCGCAGCAGGCGAACCCTGCTGGCCATTGGCAGTACCGTTG
>CAYWMH010000236.1:0-4144 GCA_964459315.1 uncultured Verrucomicrobiota bacterium | reverse complement strand
TCCAGATCAAGCTTTACGCCATCATCTATGAGTTGATCGACGAGGTGAAGGAGGCGATGGCCGGCCTGCTCGACCCGTTGATGAAGGATGTCGTCACCGGCCAGGCGGAGGTGCGCCAGATTTTCGAGTTGAGCAAGGGCGGCAACGTCGCCGGCTGCGCCGTCACCAGCGGCAAGATCGTGCGCGGCAAGATGCGCGTCACCCGCAAGGGCGACCTCGTGTACGAGGGCATCTCCCACACGCTCAAGCGGTTCAAGGACGAGGTCAACGAGGTGCGCTCCGGCATGGAATGCGGCATCCGGCTCGACGGCTTCGACGACTTTAAGGAGGGCGACATCGTCGAGTGCTACACGCAGGAGAAGGTCGCCCAGTCACTGTAAACCCCCGCCCTCCCGGCCATGCCCAACCTGCGCCACATGCGCGTGCGAGAACTGCTCAAGCGGGAGCTCAACGAGATTTTCCGGCGCGAGTTCCCGGTCGAGCTTGGCCTCGTCAGCGTGAGCGAGGTGGGTGTCTCGAACGACCTCCATTCCGCCACCGTCTTCGTCTCCTCCATCGGCGACGAGCCGGCCCAGCGCAAGGCGTTTCGCGCCGTCCGCAAGGCGGCCGGGAAAATTCAGGCCCAGCTTGGCCAAGCGGTCGAGCTGCGCTACACGCCCCGGCTCAAATTTACACTAGACCAAGCCCGCTCACGGGGAGACCGGGTGCTCCACATCCTCGACGAACTCGAGAAGGAATCCCCTCTTGGCCAAGCCGATGACGAAGGCCCGACTGAAAACGATTGACCGGATCCTCGAGATCCTCGGCGAGAGCCACACCATCGCCGTCTGCAGCCATATGCGGCCGGATGGCGACTGCATCGGCTCGACGCTTGGCTTGGCGCTGGCGCTGCTCGAGCAGGGCAAGGAGGTCACCTGCTGGAACCAGGATCCCGTCCCGGACAAGCTGCGGTTCCTCGACCCGGACCAGCTCATCCAGGCGCCGCGACCAATCAAGCGGGCGTTCGACTGCGTCGTCGCCGTGGACGCCGCCAGCATCGACCGACTCGGCACCGCGGAAAAGCACATCGCCAACCGCAAGACGCTCATCAACATCGACCACCACGCAAGCAACACGCGGTTCGGCGACGTGAACTGGATCGCCAGCCGGGAGCCGTCGAGCGGCGAACTGGTCTACCAGCTCATCCGCAAGGCCGGCTGGGAGATCACGCCCCGCATCGCCGACTGCCTGTTCACCGCCATCTCGACCGACACCGGCTCGTTCCAGTACCCCACCACCTTGCCGGCGACCTACTACGCCGCCGGCGACCTCGTCAAACAAGGTGCCGACCTAGCCACCGTGTGCGACGAGGTTTACCAGTCGTACCCCCTCTCCCGCGTCAAGCTGCTCCGGCACGTCTACAACAAGTTCCGCCTCACGCACGACAACCAGATCGCCTACTTTTGGCTGAAGGAGGAGGACTTCGCCCGCACCGGCGCCACCGCCAGCGACACCGAGGGGCTGATCGACCACGTCCGCGCCATCGAACCGGTCGTCGTCGCCTGCGTGTTTGAGGAGTTGGAGCCGGAACTGACTCGCATCAGCCTCCGTTCCAAGGATAAAAATGTGAACGTGAGCGACATCGCTGGGGAGTTCGGCGGCGGCGGACATCAGGCCGCGGCCGGGGCGCGAATCGCCGGACGGCCGATGGGCGTGCAGCGACGCGTCGTCGCTGCCATTCGCCGGGCGCTGGACGGGCGGCCGTCATGAGCATGAAGGAGTTTAACGCACTGGACGGGGCGCTCCTCATCGACAAGACAGCCGGCCCGACCTCGCACGACATCGTTGACACCGTCCGGCAATGTTACCGAATTAATAAGGTCGGCCACTGCGGAACGCTCGACCCGGCCGCCACCGGCCTGCTCGTTCTCCTACTCGGCCGGGCCACCAAGCTGTCGGAGAAACTGATGGCGGATGACAAGGTGTACGTCGGCTCCATCAAGCTCGGCGAAACCACCAACACCTTCGATGCCGAGGGAGAGACCGGCGAAGCCAAGCCGGTGCCCGACCTCACCCTCGAGACGCTGCAGGAGGCGGCCAACGCCTTCCTTGGCGACCAGATGCAACTGCCGCCAATGGTCAGCGCCATCAAGATCGACGGCACACCGCTGCACAAACTCGCCCGCAAGGGCCTCGAGGTCGAGCGGCGCGAACGGATCGTCCACCTGTACAAGTTTCTGATCACCGAATACGAGCCGCCGTACGCCTGGTTCAAGGTCGCCTGCACCAAGGGCACCTACGTGCGCTCGCTCGCGCATGACCTTGGCCAGGCGCTGGGTTGCGGCGCGCACCTGGCCGGGTTGCGCCGGACGATCTCCGGCCGGTTCAAGGTCAGCGCCGCCACCCGGCTCGAGGAATTGCCCGCCCTCTCGCCGGACGACTTGGCCAAGCGCGTCGTACCGATGCTCCAGCTCTCCACCGCCGCCGAGCCATGAAACATCTCGACCAACCGACCGACCTGGCCAACGGCAGCCGAAAGGTGTGCCTTGCGATCGGCATGTTCGACGGCGTGCACCTTGGCCATCAGCAGGTGTTGCGACAGGCCATCGAGGACAGCCACCAGCACGAGGCGTTGTCCGTCGCGGTCACGTTCGACCGTCATCCCGCCACCGTCATCGCCCCCGGCCGCGCCCCGGCGCTGCTGCAAACCCGCGCTCAGCGGCTCCGCGCCATCGAGTCGCTTGGCCTCGACGCCGCGCTGGTCATCCGGTTTGACGAGGCGTTCTGCCGCAAACCGGGCGAGACGTTCATCCGCGAACTGGCCACCGGCTTCGGCGACATCCACAGCATCTGCGTCGGCACGAACTTTGCCTTTGGCCACCGGCGCGACGGCAACGTCGAGCTGCTCCGCGCGCTTGGCCAAGCGCTTGGCTTCCGCGTGCACGGCCTGCAGGCCGTGGCGCTCGACGGCCAGCCGGTCAGCAGCACACGCATCCGCGACGCCGTGCGCGACGGCCAACTCGACGTCGCCGGGCAGATGCTCGGCCGCACCTTCGCCATCGAGGGCGGAGTCATCGAGGGCGACGGACGCGGACGCGAACTCGGCTTCGCCACCGCCAACCTCGACACCCGCGGCCTGGCCCTGCCCCCGAACGGCGTCTACGCCGCGCACGCCCGACTTGACCAGGCGACACACCACGCCGTGCTCAACATCGGCCAGCGCCCCACCGTGGCCGGGCCGGACGCCGCGACGCAGGTCGAGGCGCATCTGCTCGACTTCGACGCCGACCTGTACGGCCAAACGCTCGAGTTGGAACTGGTCGATCGGCTGCGCGATGAAAAGCGGTTCGGCTCGGCCGCCGATTTGGCCGCGCAGATCACGCGCGACATCGAGCACGCCCGCACCTTGTTTTAAGTTCGATTTTTTTTAATACTCCGCCGCCCATGAACGCAGGGATCACCGCCATCAACGAGGAAGTCGAACGCGCCAGCGCCTTCGTGCAGCCGCTGCTCGGGGAGATGGGCAAGGTCGTCGTCGGGCAAAAGACGCTCGTCGAGCGGCTGATCATCGGCCTGCTCGCCAACGGCCACGTGCTGCTCGAGGGCGTGCCCGGCCTGGCCAAGACGCTCTCGATCAAGTCGCTCGCCCACTGCATGAACGCCCAGTTCGCCCGGCTACAGTTCACGCCGGACATGCTCCCGGCCGACGTCGTCGGCACGCAGATTTACAACCCGCAATCCGGCAATTTCACCACGCGGCAGGGACCGGTGTTCGCCAACCTTGTGCTGGCCGACGAGATCAATCGCGCCCCGGCCAAGGTGCAAAGCGCGCTGCTCGAGGCGATGCAGGAGCGGCAGGTCACCATCGGCGAAAAAACCTACCCACTGCCGGAGCCGTTCCTCGTGCTGGCCACGCAAAACCCGATCGACCAGGAGGGCACCTACCCGCTGCCGGAGGCACAGGTCGACCGGTTCATGCTAAAGGTGAAAATCACCCACCCGGACCGCGACGAGGAACGCCAGATCCTCGACCTCATGGGCCGCACCAGCGCTGCGCCGGAGACGCAGCAGGTCGTCACCGTCGACGACATCCTCAAGGCCCGCGACGTGATCAACAACATTTACACCGACGACAAGGTCAAGGACTACATCGTGGACATGGTCT
>CAYWMH010000235.1:0-4147 GCA_964459315.1 uncultured Verrucomicrobiota bacterium | reverse complement strand
TGTCGTCGAGCATTCCGTGCGCCTTGAGATCCTTCACCAGCGCCGCGCTGGCCTGGTCAACCTCATGTGTCACCTTGTCGAAGTCCTTGGTGAGGGTTTCGCCCGGGCCGCCGTGGCTGTCCCAGTTCGCGTGGTACAACTGCACAAACCGCGTCCCACGCTGCACGAGGCGGCGCGCCAGGAGGCAGTTGTTTGCATAGCTTGGTTTGCCCGCCTCGATGCCGTACAAATCGAGCGTCGCTTTGGTTTCGCCGGAGAGATCCATCAACTCAGGCGCGCTGGACTGCATGCGGTACGCCATCTCGTACGAGGCGATGCGCGTGTTGATCTCCGGGTCACCGGTGGCCACCAGCCGCTTCAGGTTGAGTCGGTTGATGACGTCGATCGAGGCGCGCTGGCGTCCGGCGGTAACGCCGGCTGGGTTGGCCAGGTTAAGGATCGGGTCGCCCGAGCCGCGCAGCGGCACGCCCTGATATGTGGTCGGCAAAAAACCGCTCGACCAGTTGGCCGCCCCGCCGCGCGGGCCGCGCGAACCGGAATGCAGCACCACAAACCCCGGCAGGCTTTGCGACTCGCTGCCGATCCCGTACGTCACCCAGGAGCCCATGCTCGGCCGGCCGAAGATCCCGGTGCCGGTGTTCATGAACAGCTTGGCCGGCGCGTGGTTGAACAGGTTCGTCTTGCAGGTGCGGAACATCGTCATCTCGTCGGCGATGCCGGCGATGTGTGGGATGTTGGCGCTGAACCACATGCCCGACTGGCCGTGTTGACTGAACTGTTTCACCGGGCCGAGCAGCTTTTTCTGGTCCTTGAACGTGCTGTTCATGAAGGCAAACCGCTTGCCCTTGACGAATGAATCGGGGATGTCGCCACCGTTGCGCCGGGCCAGTTCCGGCTTCCAGTCGAACAACTCCAACTGCGACGGCCCGCCGGCCATGAACATGTAAATGACATTCTTTGCCCTTGGCCAATGATGCGGTTTGCCGGGCTGAAACGGGTTCTCGCCCGCCGCCTTGGCCAAGCCGTCACCCAGCAGCGAACCGAGCGCGACCGAGCCCAGGCCCATCGAGCATTGGCTGAAAAAATGCCGGCGGGTGGTTTGTTGTAAATTGATTTGTTGCGCCTGGCTGTCTGTTAAATCGTTCATCATTCGCGGGTAATCGTTTCGTCAAGGTTGAGCAACACGCGCGCCACCATCGTCCACGCCGCGAACTCTGCATCGCCGCCGTCCGGCTGCGTCGCTTGGCCAAGCGGCTTGGCCTTGGCCACCACCGCCTTGGCTTCCGCGGATTGCACGGCAAACTCGCTGCGCTGGCTCTCGACCATTCCCGTGAGCAGTCGCAGTTCCTCCGCGTCCGGCTCGCGCCCGAGGCACAGCCTGAAACCGAGACGGATGCGGTTCGCTGCACTGTCAGCCTCTGTCATCAGCCGCCGGGCCAAGCCGATCGCCAACTCGACGAATGCCGGGTCGTTCATCAGCGTCAGCGCCTGCAGCGGCGTGTTTGAGCGGATGCGGCGCGTGCAGGCGGCGAGCCCGTCCGGGGCGTCAAACACCTTCAGCGCCGGGTGCGGGGTATTGCGCCATCGGTATGTGTAGGCGGCGCGGCGGAACCGATCCTCGCCGCTACTGGCCTTCCACGTTTTGCGGTGCTGGCCAAGATCCATGCAGCCGTCCGGTTGCGGCGGGAAAACCCCTGGCCCGCCCATCTTCGCGCTGAGCAACCCGCTTGAGGCCAAGGCCAAATCACGCACCACCTCGGCGTCCAACCGAAACCGCGCCTGTCGGCCGAGCCACTTGTTGTACGGGTCAACACGCTCCAAGTCCGCACGGCGCAGTGACGCCTGCCGGTACGTCGCCGAGGTGACAATCAGCCGATGGATCCGCTTTCGGCTCCAGCCGTTCTCCATGAATTCCACCGCCAACCAATCAAGCAGCGCTGGGTGCGTCGGCGGAACGCCCTGCGAGCCGAAGTCGTTCTCCGTCTGCACAATGCCCCGCCCAAAAAAATGCTGCCAAATGCGGTTGACGGTGACGCGCGCCAACAGCGGGTTGCCGCGGTCGGCTACCCAGCGGGCAAAGTCGAGCCGACCCTCGTCCGTCTTGGCCAGGCCGTGCAGCACGGCCGGCGTCCCCGGTTGCATTTCCTCAGCCGGGCGGGTGAAATCGCCCTCTACAACACGCCGCGTCATGCGCGGCTTGGCTCGCTTGGCCATCACCAAGGGCGGCGCTGCGCCGGGCCGCTCCTTTTTCAGCTTGGCCAAGCTGGCCTCGAGTGGCTTGCGCTTGGCATCCTCCTTGGCCAAGGCATTCAACTCAGCCTCGAGCCGTTTCACGCGCACGCCGTGGTTCGCGCGCTTGGCCAGGACATCGGCCGTCGGCGCCTCGATGCGCGGCTCGTCGGCGTTGTTGAAAAAAGCAAACAACCGGTAATACTCAATCTGCGAAATGGGGTCGTATTTGTGGTCGTGACACTGCGCGCAGCCAAGAGTCAGGCCAACCATCACCTCACCCGTTGTGGCAATGCGGTCAAAGATCGAGTCGATGCGGAATTGCTCCTTGTCTACGCCGCCCTCGGTGTTGATCTGTGTGTTGCGATGAAACCCGGTGGCGATGCGCTGGGCCAAGGTGGCACCGTCCAGCATGTCGCCGGCGAGCTGCTCGACGACAAACCGGTCGAACGACAAGTCACGGTTCGTCGCGTCGATCACCCAGTCGCGGTATGGCCACATCGAGCGCCCAGCATCATGACTGTAGCCGTCGGAGTCGGCGTAGCGCGCCATGTCGAGCCAGTGGCGACCCCAACGCTCGCCATAGTACGGCGACTGTAGCAGTTCATCCACCACCCTTGCGTATGCGCCCGGGCTTGTGTCTGCGCCGAACATCGCGATTTGGGCCGGAGACGGGGGCAGGCCGGTCAGGTCCAAGCTCACGCGGCGCAGCAGTGTCACCTTGGCCGCCTGCGACGACGGCGTGACACCCGCCTCCGCCTGCCTGGCAGCGACAAAAAAATCGACCGCGTTTTTAGCCCACACGCGCCGGTCAACTGCCAAGCTGGGCAGTGGTTGACGAACCGGTTTTTTAAACGCCCAATGCCGGTCGTACTCGCCACCCGCCACGACCCACTCGGTCAACAACTTCACCTGCCCGGGGTTCAGTTGACGGTTCGCCTCAGGGGGCGGCATACGCGTGTCGGGATCGGTCGCCGTAATGCGCGCCAGGAGCTCGCTATTGGCCAAGCGCGCAGGGTCGATCGCCCGCACACCGTCGCGCGCCTCGGTGGCGCCGCTGTGCGTGTCGAGCCGCAGGCCGGCCTTGCGCTTGGCCGCATCCGGCCCGTGGCATTGGAAACAGGCATCGGATAGCACCGGCCGGATGTCCCGGTTAAAATCGATCCCCGCTGCCCCCGGCTTGGCCAAGCCGAGAGCTAATGCGCCAAACAAGACGGTCACCTTCGCCAGGCTGCGTAAAATGACTGGAAACAAAAGACTCACGAAAATTTCAGGCGGTGGGGATGCTCCGATCCAGCGACATGCCGGGCAAGCCTCAACTGTAGCAGGCTGGAAAAAAAATCAACCCTCAACCTTGAGCGAGAACCTCTGGATGGTGTTGCGGCCAGACTTGCGGAACGGGCGCGGCATCGGCTGGGCGATGCCGTTTAGATCAATGGTTCGGCATCGCACATCGTAATTGCCGGGATCGATCCCCTTTAGCAACGTGGCCCAGTGTGCAAGGGTGTAGCGCATGGGCCAATGTTTCGGTTGGCCGTTTCCGTCAAAGAACTGCACGTTGTCCGGCAGCCTGCCTCCGGGCAGGTCACCACCCCATCGGGTGGGTGGCGGCAGAATCGTCGCGTCTCGCCAAGGTGCCCTGGTGAAGTACGGATCGTCCTCAGGCCACTCGTTCTCCTTTGGATTGATCCAGATCTGCACCTTGCTCAAACCACCCACGCCAACCTGTGCCCATCCGGTCACCGGGATGGGTTCGCCGGCCCTGGCCGTTTCCGGCTTAAAGTGAAACCGACTCATGGTTTTCATCCAGCTGTCGATGTCGTTGTTGCCACCAGCATAGGTGTCATTGGCTTGGTAATTGTTGGTAAGCACTACGCTCTTAAGCCACTTGACCGACTTGAAGCCGTAGGCATCCGGC
>CAYWMH010000234.1:317-4152 GCA_964459315.1 uncultured Verrucomicrobiota bacterium | reverse complement strand
CCTCGGGAAAGGCGCCGGCACCCTATCGAGGATCTCGCCGACGCCGGCTGCGTTTAGCGCTTCGACCAGCGCGGCAAACTCATCCGGTGTACCGTACCGGCTCGTCGGCGCGTAAAACCCGGTCACCTGATACCCCCACGACGGATAGTATGCGTGCTCGGCCACCGGCATCAGTTCCACATGCGTGAAACCCATCTCCCGCACGTAGTCGACCAACTCGCCGGCCAACTCGCGGTACGAGTATGACTCGGCATCGCTGTGCTTGCGCCACGAGCCGAGGTGCACCTCGTAAATGCTCATCGGCAACTCAAGTGCATTGCGCGTCGCCCGCTGCTTCATCCAGTCGTGATCGTTCCACCGGAAGTGGCTCGTATCCCAGACGATCGCCGCGCCCTTGGGCGGCTTCTCGAAGAAACGCCCCATCGGGTCGGTTTTGTCCACCACTTGGCCAAGCGCATTCAGCAATTGAAACTTGTAAAGTGCCCCCTGCCCGACTCCCGGCACGAACAACTCCCACACGCCGGAGTCGCCCAAGCGACGCATCTCGTTTCGTTGACCATCCCAGTCATTGAAGTTGCCAACCACGCTGGCCCGCCTGGCATTCGGCGCCCAAACAGCGAACGCCGTGCCGTGAACGCCATCGATCTTGCATAACTGCGCACCCAGTTTCTCGTAAAGCATCAACTCGTTCCCCTCGCTGATCCGGTGCAGATCGGCATCGGAAAGCGTCGGCGCAAACGGTTCGCCTTGGGCGTGCACGCCGCTCATGCTGTTGGCACCACGCCATCACTGGCAAGGCTGTAAATAAACTTTCGCATTTACCCCGCTTGGCCCAGCGGCGAGACTGCCTAGGCCAAGCGATGAGCATCACTACCAAAACAGGCGACGACGGCGAAACTGGCCTGCTATTTTCGCGGCGCACCGGCAAGGACGATCCCCGGGTCGCCGCCTGCGGCGACGTTGACGAACTCAACGCCGCCCTTGGCTTGGCCAAGGCGCACCTCCAAAAAACGGAATTCTCTGCGAAACTGACTACCATCCAGCAGTCGTTGATCGCCCTGATGGGTGAACTCGCCACCCTGCCGGCTGACGCCAGCCAATACGGCGAGGCCAAATTTGACAAGTTGACCGCCGCCGACACGGCCAAGCTCGACGAGTGGATCGGCGAACTGGAACGCGCCGGGATGAAATTCAAGGGCTGGGCGCTGCCCGGTGGATCCGTGCCGTCGGCACATCTGGACTTCGCCCGGACCGTCTGCCGCCGCGCCGAGCGCAGCGTGGTGGGCGTTTTGAAAACAGGCACGCTCTCCGACTCGCAAGCCGTCGTCTACCTCAACCGCCTCTCCGACCTCCTGTGGCTCATCGCCCGCGCGATCGACGAACCGGCCAAGGAACAACTGGCTTAGTCCGTTTTTTTTGTTTCTGCCAGCGAGGGGAAGATTTTTTCCAGGCCTTTCAATGCGGCTGCGATATCGTCGGGTAACGGCTTGATGCGGATGTTTTTGAAAGTGACCTGGCTGGCTGGGTCGTGTTGCTGCAACGCGACGTGGCCCTCGGTGTAGGTGCTTTCCTTGTCTGGGTAATCGACGAGCAGCTTCCCGTTCACCTGAATCAAAATCCGGTTGCCGATGACGGCTATGGTTTGCCTCGACCATTGGTCGTCCACGACATCGCTCTTGGGCACCTTCTCGAAATTGTACAGGCTGCCGGTTTTTTGTGGGTCGGCACCATTGTGACACAACTGCACCTCGTAACCCTTCGGCGTGCCGGTCTCGAGTGCCACACGCAGGAGAATGCCGCTGTCGCCCCTGGCAGTGAGCCGCGACTCGGCTTGCAGTATGAAATTGCGATAGGTGCCGGGGCTGAACAGATAACTGCGCGGGCCGCGGCCGCTTAACTCGCCGCCGCCCGCCACGCTCCAGCCGCCCGGATCAAAGGTCATCCAGCCGCTCAAGTCCTTCCCGTTGAACAGGGCAAACCAGCCGGCGGCGTCCGGCACGCGCGGCACAGGTTTGCCGGAGACCGTCTGCGCGTGAGCCGTGCCAACGGTCACAGCCAGCAGAAAAGCGAAAATCAAACTGTATCGAGAAGAACCCATATCGTTGCAAGCAACGGCTGGGGATTATAAAAGGAACGGCCGTTGCATGACAACCGTCAGCGTCTCGAAAGGCGGTTTTAATCCATTCGCAACTTGAAATCCATCCGCACCATCCGAGCCATCCGTCGTGAAACCGTGGCGGCCCGCTCCTCGGGCCACCCGGTCGTGCTAGTGCCGACGATGGGCAATCTGCACGCGGGACACCTGAGCCTGGTTCGTCGCGCCCGCAAACTTGCCGGGGCCAGAGGGACGGTGGTTGTCAGTCTGTTCGTGAACAAAACTCAGTTTGGACCACGCGAGGATTTCGCCAACTACCCACGCACTCTCAAGCGCGACACGACGCTCTGTCGTGAAGCCGGCGCGGACATCCTGTTCGCGCCAAGCGACGCGGCGATGCACCCCGGACCGCACAGCACATTCGTCGTCGAGTCGCGCTTGGCCAAGCGGAAGGAGGGGGCGTCGCGGACTACTCATATCCGGGGCGTGACCACGGTCGTGGCCAAGTTGTTCAACCTAGTGCAACCGGACGCCGCGGTATTTGGCGAGAAGGATTGGCAGCAGACTGCCGTCGTTCGGCAGATGACGACCGACTTGAATTTCCCGGTTCGCATTGTCGTCGCGCCGACGGTTCGCGAACGAGACGGCTTGGCCCTGAGTTCGCGAAACGCCTACCTCTCCCCGGCCGAGCGCGAACAGGCGACAGTGCTTTACAACGTCATCCGCGCCGCCCGGTTGGCCGTGAAGGATGCAGCCAGCCCCCTGCCCACCGGCACGCTGCGCCGCAAGCTGTCGCGGCTTGTGGCCAAGCAACGCCTGGCCAAGCTGGACTACATCGAGTTTATCGACCCCAAGACGCTCGAGCCGGCCAAGCGCGTAGAACGGGGCACGCACATGGCGTTGGCTGTGTTCCTCGGCGAGACACGCCTCATTGACAACGGCCGGCTGTGACCGAACACTTTCCCGCAGCGGATGGCGGATCCCCCGAGACAGTTTGATTTTTTGGTGCTGGGCAGTGGTATCGCCGGGCTGACGTTCGCGCTCAAGGTGGCCCACGCCGGCACGGTGGCAATCATCACGAAGAAAAGCCGGGCCGAGTCCAACACCAACTACGCGCAGGGCGGAATTGCCGCCGTCACGAGTGAGGAAGACTCGTTCGAGAGCCATGTCCGCGACACCCTGACCGCCGGGGGCGGGTTGTGCAACGAAGCGGTCGTGCGCGGCATTGTCGTGGAAGGCCCGGCCCGGATCGAGGAGTTGATCCAGCTCGGCATGAAGTTCTCCGAGCGGGAAATCCACGGCCAACGCGAGCTCGACCTTGGCCGGGAGGGTGGCCACTCGAAGCGCCGCATCCTGCATGCCAAGGACGTCACCGGACGGGAGATCGAGCGGGCGTTGCTGGCCGCCATCGCCGCGCATGAGAACATCACGGTGCTCGAGAACCACCTCGCCATTGATCTCATCACCACGGCCAAGCTGGATCAGGCGCAGGCGAATCGCTGCGCCGGCGTCTATGTGCTGAACAACGAGACCGGCCGGGTAAGCACCTTCTCCGCGCCCAGGGTTGCGTTGGCCACCGGTGGCTGCGGCAAGGTGTATCTGTACACATCAAACCCCGACATCGCCACCGGCGACGGCGTCGCGATGGCATACCGGGCCGGGGCGACCGTCGCCACCATGGAGTTCATCCAGTTTCACCCAGCATGCCTGTACCATCCCGAAGCCAAGTCGTTTCTCATC
>CAYWMH010000234.1:0-307 GCA_964459315.1 uncultured Verrucomicrobiota bacterium | reverse complement strand
CCACGCACTGCTCGACATCACCCAAAAGCCGGCGCGGTTCCTGATGGATAGGTTCCCGAACATCTACCGAACCTGCCTCGGCTACGGCATCGACATCACCAAGGAACCGATCCCGGTCGTGCCTGCCGCGCATTACCAGTGCGGCGGCGTGCGGGTCGGCGAGCACGGCGAGACGGACCTGCCCGGGCTGTACGCCATCGGCGAAGTGGCCTGCACCGGGCTACACGGGGCGAACCGGCTCGCCAGCAACTCCCTGCTCGAGGCGCTTGTCTATGCCCACCGCACCGCCGAACACATACTCGCCCAT
>CAYWMH010000233.1:0-4221 GCA_964459315.1 uncultured Verrucomicrobiota bacterium | reverse complement strand
ACACGAAGTTCAAGGGGACACCCAACTGGTACGACTCCACCGGCACTCAGGACACCGCGAAGGTTTGCAGCGACAACCTGTTTGCGATCGACAAGCAGAGCGGCCGAAAAAAATGGGAGTATCGCGGCGGCAAAATCATCAACACCACGATCGCCATTGGCGACGGGCGGGTGTACTTCGTTGAGTCAAACTCGTCGAGCATCCGGAACGAGCCGACCAGCCGCATCGACTCAAGTAGCCTTTGGTCGAGCCTGCGGCTCGTCGCTCTGAACCGTCAAACAGGGGCCAAGATCTGGAGCAAGTCAATTACCGTCAACAAGTCGCCTTTCCCGGTCGTGTTCTTCCTCGCCCAGACGAGAGACCGGCTCATCCTCAGCTACGCCACCAGCCGCTATTATGTGGACGCCTTTTCCACCCGCAACGGCAGCAAGGTCTGGTCGAAGAACCACTCGTGGAACCGAAATCATCATGGTGGGCACATGTATCATCCGGTGATTGTCGGGGACGCGGTGATCGTTGAGCCATATGGCTATCGACTGTCGAACGGCGGAACCGTGCATCGCAGTCTGCCGCAGCGCGGTGGATGCAGCACGATGTCCGCCTCTAAAAACACGGTGCATTACATCAACTGGGATTACGACAAGGGCTCGATGTATTTTTGGGACCTGGACACCAACCAACGACGACTGATGGTCGGCTCACGGTCAAGCTGCTGGCTCTCGCTGATCTCCGGCAACGGCATGATCCTCTCGCCCACGGCCAGTTCCGGCTGCCGCTGCCGCTACCCCATCCAGACCTCGATCGGTTTCAAGAGAAGATGACGATGCGCGCCACAGTTTTGTTGACCAGCTTGGCGACGACACTCGCTTGGCCAAGCGCCGCCGACTGGCCGTCATATCGGCACGACAACCAGCGCAGCGCCATCACCGCCGAGACTCTCAAACTGCCGTTGGCCAAGCGGTGGCAAATGATCCCGGCACAGCCGCCTTCCCCTGCCTGGGCTAAGCCGGCCAAGTTTGATTTTTTTGTCTCCCCCCAGTCGCGCAAGCCGCTCGTTCACCGGCTGGCCTACGACCACGCCTACCACGCCACCGCCGTCGGTGATCGCGTGTTTTACGGCTCCTCCGCCGAGCACACGGTGCACTGCATCGATGCCTACAGCGGGAAGGAACGATGGGTGTTTTTCACCGATGGCCCGGTGCGGTTTGCGCCGTCTATTGACAATGGTCGCGTCTATGCCGGCTCGGACGACGGCACCGCCTACTGCCTCGACGCTGCCACGGGTAAACTGATATGGAGCCACGCCGCCGCCAGCGAGAAAAACACGCTTGTCCCCAACGACGGTCGGCTAGTCTCTCCTTGGAGCGTGCGCAGTTCGATCGCGGTGGACAACGGCACGGCCTACTTCACCTCCGGTTTCTTTCCGCACGAGGGCGTCTACATGAGCGCCGTGGATGCACTTACCGGTAAAGCGACCGGGAGGCAGCACTGGAAACAGCATCACCTCAACAAGGGCTCGTTCCAAGGCTACATGCTGCTCTCCAACTCACGCATCTATATGCCGGGCGGACGTAGCACGCCATTTTATTTCGACCGGCGCACCGGGAAACGGCTTGGACAGTTTGCGAAGGGCAACGGCATGGGATCATTTGTTCTGCTGGCCGACAACCGCATCTTCCACGGACCAGCAGATCGCAGCGGCGGCGTGCTCACCGAGACCGGTTTGTCCGGCGACAAAGTCGCCTCGCACACGGACGCAATGGACATGATCGTCGATGCCCAAGCGATGTTCCTGCTTACCTCAAACAAGGTGAGCGCGATGACACGCAGCAACCGGCGGACACTTTGGAGCCAGACTGTCGAAGCAGGCAACGCGTTGGCGTTGGCAGGCAAGACGCTGTTCGTCGGTAGCCACGACAAGGTGAGCGCCCTCAACGCCGCCAACGGCCGCATATTATGGAGTGGCACGGTGCCGGGCCGGGCCCTCGGCCTCGCCGTAGCCAACGGCGCACTGCTGGTTAGCACTGACACCGGCGCCATCGTCAGCTTCGGCCAGGCCTCCGATCAGCCCAGCGCGTGGATTCTTTATTAGGATGGGAACCATCAAGGCAATTACATTCGACCTATGGGACACGCTGGTCGTGGACGACTCAGACGAAGCCAAGCGGGCCGAGCGCGGCATGCGCTCAAAGTTCGACGAACGACGCCACCTGCTTTGGGAAGCGCTGAACGCCGAGGTGCCGATTGATCTGGAAACGGTTCACCTCGCCTACAACGTCGGCGATGCGGCTTTCAACAAGACCTGGAAGGAGCATCACATCACGTGGCCGATCGCTGAGCGACTGCGCGTCATCCTCAAGGGACTTGGCCGCGAGTTGCCGACAGAATCATTCGATGCCGTCGTCCGGGCGCACGAGGAGATGGAGGTCGACATCCCGCCAGACGCCATGCCCGGTACGGCGCCGGTGCTCGAGCGCCTGGCCAAGCGCTACAAGCTTTGCATCGTCTCGGACGCCATCGTGTCGCCGGGGCATTGCCTGCGGCGGCTGCTGGAAAACCACGGCCTGGCCAAGCCGTTCAGCGGGTTCGCCTTCTCCGACGAGGTCGGCCACAGCAAGCCGCACCGCTCGATGTTCGACTCGGCAGCCGGCCAACTTGGCGTCGAAATCGATGAAATGCTGCATGTCGGCGACCGCGACCACAACGACGTCAAGGGACCGCAGCGGCTTGGCATGAAGGCGATCCTGTTCACCGCCTCGCGCGACGTGGACAAGGCAAACACCACCGCCGAGGCGGTCTGCGAGTCGTTCGACGAACTGGAAGCCGCGATCGAGCGGTTGGACGCCTAGCGGCGCATGTTCGGCAGAACGAGGTGATTGATCCAGTTGCGCACCTCGATCGTCCGCAGCGACTCGTCCATCACATCCGGCTTGATCTCCAGCGCCGAGGCGATGTCCTCCAGCGACGGGTCTGCGTGAATCGCCTCCAACTGGTTGATGTGGTTCAGGCCAGCGGCGTCATCCGCGAAGAACCCCAGCCGCACCAGTTTCTCAATCCGGCAAAACATCAGCCGGGCCATCTCGTGCAGGTCGTATTCGGGATGATACTGCAATCCCCAAAACTCCGTGCCTTCGTGCTTCACGACCACCGACTGCACACGGGTGAAGTCGTTGCCGGAAAGTAGTGTTGCTCCGCCCGGCAACACCGTCACCTCGTCGTCGTGACTGGTGAAGGCGTCGAATACATCGGGTTTTCCCTCGTACAACGGATGTACCCGACCCTCTTCCGTAAGTGTAATCGACCGGGCAATCCCCATCTCGCGGCCGTTCGGGTTGATCGCCACCTCACCGCCAGCCGCCACAACGGCAATCTGCGCTGCCCAGCAACTGCCAAACCCCGGCACACCCTGTCGGTAACATTCGCGGGCAAACTCAATCTGCACCGCCACGTCCGGCTCGCCGGAGAAAACGCAGGAACTGCAACCGGTCCACGCCACGCCGTCGTAATCTCGCACCGCAGCACCGACGGGCAGGCTCGCACCGGGATCGGCCGGAAAAATCACGTCGCACTCGGTTCCGACCGGGCCCAATCGCTTGAGCATCCCAACGTAAAGGTCGGCGGCGACACTGGCGCCACCGGACTGCAACTGCTCGCGTGCGGCCTTGGTGTAGCCATCGATGACCAAAAATCTGGGATCAATCGTGCCGGTCATATCAACGCTAACTAGAAACGACCAGATTGACTCCCATTTCCTCGAGTACCTTCGCGACATGGCCGACCAACTCGGTCATGTCCTCCGGGTGGACATCACCGATGCTGCCGATGCGGAAGCATTGCGCGTGCGACACCTTGCCGGGGTAAATGACGAAGCCGCGCTCCTTGAGGGCATCATAAAATTTCTGGAATTCAAACTCAGCGGCGTCGGGATAGTAAAAGGAGGTGATGATCGGCGACTGCACCTCGTCCTCAATCAGCGTGCGAAAACCGATCCCCCGCATTCCCTCCACCATCGTTTTTTGGTTGGTGACATAGCGCGAATGACGCGCGTTCACGCCGCCCTCGGCCTCCAGTTCGTCGAGCGCCCGGGCGAACGCGCTCACGACATGGGTCGGCGAGGTGAACCGCCACTTGCCGCCCTTGGTCTCCATCTCGCACCATTGGTCGAATAGGTCGAGGCTGTGCGAACGCGCCCAACCCTTGGTCGCCTCAAGCGTGGTGCGG
>CAYWMH010000232.1:0-4254 GCA_964459315.1 uncultured Verrucomicrobiota bacterium | reverse complement strand
GGCACGAGGCGACGCTGATTTGCGATAGGGACGCCGTGGGCGGGCGCGACTTTCGGACGGAGTTGCCGGCGGTGGTTTTGCGCACACTGGGCGCCGCTGCCGCCAAGGCGGCGATTGCAAAAAAAGCGCGGGAGGAATCCGGCGACCTCGGAGCGATTGCCGGGCTGCTTTATCAGGCGACCACCGCACAGGCCGATCTCCGCACATGGACCACCCTGCCGAAGGCGTTCCGCGTCTGCCGGGTCGAGACGCCGGGCGACCGCAAACTGGCGCTGCTCGTTGGCCCACAAAAAAGCGAGGTCACGGTGAATACCGGCCGCGTGAACGTGGTCTTTGTCAAGAGCTTCGCGCCGGGAGCGCCCTTGAAGATTCAACAGTTTCGACTAAAATAAATCGCAGATATGAAATCGCTAATCAAACTCATCGCCGCCGCCGTGCTGCCCGCGCTCGCGCTGGGGTGCGCCACGGCCAAGTACATCGACCACGACGGCCGCGACAGCGTCGTCAACGTCGGCCAAATCAACACTCAGGACTGGATCCTCGCGGCCGACGAGTTGACGCAATCGCTGCTGCTCTCCGGCGCGATCCAATCCGTCGCCGGCAAGCCGAAGGTGCTAATGATCGGCCGCATCAAAAACAACACCACACAGCACATCGACACCGACAGTTTGATGAAAAAAATCCGCGTGGCGCTGAACAAGGGAGGCCGCGCGCTGACAACCACGGCGGTCGGCCTTGACGGGCCGGAGGACGAGTCGTCCAAGGCGGTGCGTGAGTTGCGGGCCGACGACGAGTTTAACCAAGTGACCATCCCCGGCAAGGGCAACCTCGTCTCGCCCGACTACAGTTTGTCCGGCAAGATCATCCAGAACAACGCCCGAGCAAGGCGTGGTTTACTTCCAACAATCAGGCAGTCCGAGTTCGCGTTTCAGCTTTCGCTGACCGACTTGAAAACCGGCCTGGCCGTTTGGGAGGAGGAGAAGCTCATCGTCAAGCAAGGTTCCCGCTCTGCGGTGGGGTGGTAAGTTTCCCGGTTCCAGATTGGGACAAGGTGGAACTGGGCCCTCGCGCTGTGCTTTTGGGCTGGCCCAAGCGCAAAAAACTTTCCGAATCGCCGGTTCGCGGTGATACTCCGCGCGCCTTCGGGGCATCATTATGGATTGGCATTTCCGCTCACGCTCACACCACTGCGACGACTGCGAAACCGCGTTCGAGGATAAGCAACCGTACCACACGATCCTCTTTCGAGGCATGGAAAGTCTTGAGCGCCGGGACATCTGCCCCGGTTGCTGGGAGCAAAAACACAAGGCCGAGCCGGACGCGATGGGCGGCTACATTTCCCACTGGCAGGGTGTTTACGAGGTACCTCCGCCACCTCCGCCTGAGGCTATCCAGAAGGACAACGCCGAGACTTTGCTCAAGAAGATTATCGAGCAAAACGCCCCGGAGCACACCGAGGCCAGCATCATTCTAGCCGTGAAGCTCGAGCGCAAGAGCGTCATCAAAAACAAGGATCAGGTCCGCAACGAGGACGGCGGACGCATGCTGATCTACGAGCATGCCCAGTCCGGCGACGTGTTCACCATCTTCGACCCCGCGCTAAAGCTGTCCGAACTGGGCGACGTGCAGGCCAAGGTCGCCGAACTGCTCGAGCATGGCCTCAACCCGCCCGACGCAAACGAAGTCGCGGAGGCCGACGGAGAACCGGAGCCGGTTGCTGCCGCCACAGATGAACCCTGATCCCACGGAGTTGCAGGCAATCCAGCAGACGCTCGGTCACGAGTTTCACGATCCCGGCCTGCTGCAGCTAGCGCTGACGCATCCGTCGGCCTCCGGCAATCAATCAAAGCCGTCCGACGACAACCAGCGGATGGAGTTCCTCGGCGACGCCATCTTGCAGGCGGTCATTTCCGAGGCGCTTTACCGGCTGCATCCCAACAAGGATGAAGGCCACCTGACCAAGGCCCGCGCCGGGCTGGTCAACGGCACGATGCTGGCCGCCAAGGCCGCCGCGCTTGGCCTCGAACAGCATCTCGTACTAGGGCGCGGCCAGCGCACGGAGTTCGAACGTGGCCGGGACTCGGCGCTGGAGGACGCGCTGGAGGCGGTTGTCGCCGCGCTGTACCTCGACGGCGGACTGGATGCCGCAGGCCAATTCGTCAACCGGATTTTTGCCGATGAACTGGCCGACCCCGACCGCGTCCCGTCCATCGACAACCCGAAGGGCGAACTGCAGGAACAGCTGCAGGGCCGCAATGGCGGCTCGCCGACGTACGAGCTGCTTGGCTCGTCCGGGCCGGCGCACGCTCGGGAATTCGAGGTCGCCGTGCATCACGCCGGCAGGGAACTGGGGCGCGGCAGCGGCGGCAGTAAGAAGGAGGCCGAGTCACGCGCCGCGATGGCCGCCCTGGCCAAGCTGCACGATGCCTAGCCGGCGTCGAAGTCTAGCCCGATATCGACCGACGGCGCGGAGTGGGTCAGCGCACCGACGGAGATAAAATCCACCCCGGTTCCCGCGATGTCGCGAACCGTCTCCAGCGTCACGCCACCGCTAGCCTCCGTCTTGGCCCGACCGCCGATCTGCCCGACGGCATCGCGGAGTTCGTCGCCGCTCATGTTGTCGAGCAGGATCATGTCCGCGCCGGCTGCGGCCGCGGCTGCGGCCTGCTCGACCGTGTCGGCCTCGACCTCGATCTTCAATCCGGGCGATGCCTCGCGGGCCAACGCCACCGCCCGGGCGATGTCACCGTCGAGCGCGGCCAGGTGGTTGTCCTTGATCATCACCTGGTCGTACAGGCCGACGCGGTGGTTCGTGCCGCCGCCGCAAACCACCGCGTATTTCTCCAGCGCGCGCCAACCGGGGGTGGTCTTGCGTGTGTCGAGAATCGTTGCGTCTGTGCCGGCGACCGCCTCGACGTAACGGGCCGTGCGAGTGGCCACGCCGGCCAGGCGCTGGATGAAGTTGAGAGCGGTGCGCTCCGCCGTGAGCAGCGCGCGGGCCGGCCCCCGCACGCGCAGCAGCGCTTGGCCAAGCGCGGCTTGCTGGCCGTCAAAAATCTCGATCCCGAACTCCACCCGCTCGTCCATCTGCTGAAACGCGGCCAAGGCGAGGTCGGCCCCGGCCATGACCAGCGGCTCGCGGGCAATCATCGCGGCGGTGGCGATGGCGTCCTGTGGCACCAGGGCCAGGGTCGTTGCGTCGCCGCCGCCGATGTCCTCGGCCAGGGCGGCCTCGACAAGCGGGAGGTAGGTTTCCGGTGCGAGCGGTTCCGGCATCGGCAAAAGTCTTGGCCAAGCGGTCGCCGGAAAGAAGCCCAAACCCATTTTTCTTGCCATCCCCCAAGCCAAGCCGGAGAGTCCGCGCATGCCCTTGGTTCAAAAAATGACCGCCCGGCTGCTGCTTGCCACCGGGGTGTTGCCATTCGTTTCCGCCACCGCCGAGCACGACTCATCGCGCTGGGAAAAGTCGATCGCCCGATTCGAGTCGGCGGACAAAAAAGAGATGCCCAAGCCGGGAGGCGTGTTGTTCATCGGCAGCTCGAGCATCGGTTTATGGAAGACGCTCAAGGATGATTTTCCCGGCGTGCCTGTCGTCCGGCGCGGCTTTGGGGGCTCGCAGATCGCCGACTCGGTGCACTTCGCCGGGCGCATCGTCCATCCGTACAAGCCGCGGCAGATCGTCATGTACGCGGGCGAGAACGACGTGGCCAAAGGCAAGACACCGGAGACGGTGCTGGCAGATTTTCAGGCTTTCGTGAAAGTTGTCCACGCCAAGCTGCCCAAGACGAGCATCGCGTTCATAGCCATCAAGCCCAGCATCACCCGCTGGAAATTGTCCGGCAAGATGGCGCAGGCCAACGCCCTCATTCGCGCCGCGTGCGGCAAGGACAAGCGGCTGGAGTTCATCGACATCTGGCAGCCGATGCTCGGCGAGGACAGCAAACCCAAGCCGGAGTTGTTTGTCCCCGACGGCATCCACCTCAACGCGAAGGGCTACGCGTTGTGGACCTCCATCGTGAAGCCGTATCTGGCCAAGCGCGAGTAGCGTTTCGCCGTTTGGCAAAGCGGGGCGCTCCTGCTACGCTGGCCGGGATGGCAAATGAGCCTTCAACCACCCCGCTGCACGACGCGCAGAACACGCGCGACACCCGCGAGCTGCCAATCGACAAGGTCGGTGTGCGGGGCGTGCGCTTCCCGATTCAGGTGCGCGACCGCGCCCACGTGATGCAGAACACCATCGCCCGTGGCGGCGCT
>CAYWMH010000231.1:0-4301 GCA_964459315.1 uncultured Verrucomicrobiota bacterium | reverse complement strand
ATCGGCAGCGCGGCGCTTGGCCCGCTCGTCAAGCGAGGCGTCGAGGTAAAACTTGAAATCGGTCTCGGGAAAGATGTTCGAGCCGATGTCCCGCCCCTCCATCACCAGATTGCCGAACTGGATGCATTCGCGCTGCTTGACCTTCATCCACTTGCGCACTCCCGGCACGGCGGCGACGGTCGGCACGGCGGCGCTCGTCTCGGCGGTGCGGATTTCCTTCTCCGGAAAGTAACCGTTGACGTACAGCCGGATGTGGCCGTTGTCGTTCCGCAACTCGGTTTTCCAGCGGCGGCAAAGCGAGGCGACCGCCTTGTCGTTGTCCAGGTCGACGCCCTTCTCGAGGCAATGCCACGCGAGGCTGCGGTACATGGCGCCGGTATCGACGTAGGCGTAGCCCAGCGCCTTGGCGATGAGCTTGGCGTTGGTGCTTTTGCCGCTGGCGCTGGTGCCATCCAGCGCGATCACGATTGGATCTCCCATGAATAAATTCGACTCCTCTTCAGTCCGCCTCCAGCCGATCCGGTTTCAGCCGGTTGCCCTGTTGGTCCAGCAGCGTGGCGCCCAGCCCCCCGGGAGCAGGTGCGCCGAGCTTCTGGAAAAACGTGGGAAACGTCTTGCGAACGCAGGCAGGATTCTTGATGCGGATACCCGGCACTTTCAATCCCAGAGTCGCAAAACACATCGCGATGCGGTGATCGTTGTGCGTCTCGATTGTCGCACCGTGAAGCTCGCCCGGCGAAATCTCCAGTGAGTCTCCCTCCTCGACGACCGCCGCGCCGCAGTTGGCCAAGCCGGTGCGGAGCGCCTCGACGCGCTCACATTCCTGTACGCGCAGCCGGCCCAACTCGGTGAACCGCACCGGCCGTCTGGCCAACGGCGCGATCGCGATCGCGGTCATGATGCTGTCGCCCAGATCATCCTGCCGCGAAAGCGTGCCGGTAAGCGGCAGCTTGGCCGGGAAGGCCGCGTCGATCTGCCAGCCACTGTCGGGCCAGCGCGCCACGGTGACCGGCCTCCCGCCGTCCGCCGCCAAAATATGGCCGGCGGCCCAAAAGTAACTGCCACCCGAGGCGTCCGGCTCGATGGCGAAGCTGCCGCCGCTCGGGAACGCCTCGATTAGGCCGCTGGTCATCGTCACGTACGGCGAGGCCGCGCCGCGTTCGCCGTCGATGCCGACCCGCCATTGGCCAAGCCCGGCACTGATCAGCAGTGCCGAGGCGAACTGGGAGCTTTCCGCTATATCGACGCGGCAATTCCTGGCGCTTGGCCCGGTGCCGTGGATGGTTACCGGCAGCTTTTCGTCCGCCGAGTCGATGCGATAGCCCAGCTCACGCAGCGCGGCGAGCAGCGCGGCCTGTGGGCGCTCATGCATACGCGGCACCCCGGCGAGCCGATAAACGCCTTGGCCAAGGCAGAGGAACGCCGTGAGAAAACGTGCCGCTGTGCCGGCGTTACCGACGAACAACTCGAGCGGCTGCTCCGCCGTGCCGCCGGGCGGGATCGCTTGGCCAAGCCCAGTGACACCAATCGTGCGGTTGCCCGGCTCGCCGAGATCGGCCCGGACGTCGATCGCATAGCCGAGCCGCCGCAGCGCCTCGACCATCACCTGTGTGTCCTCGCTCCATAACGCGCCCTCGAGCGTGACGTCATCCTTGGCCAGGGCGGCGAGGATGAGCGCGCGGTTGGTAAGGCTCTTTGAGCCGGGCACCGTGATTTCTGCCTTGGGTGCGGCCTCCAGCGGGACGATTTCAATGAGTTCGGGTAGCGGCATCGTCAGTCGTTGGCGGCGGAACGGCCCCACTCATCCCGCGCGGCCTTCGCCTTTTGCAGCCAGGACTCGATCGACTCTAGCGAGTCGGTGGCGATCAACCCGCGCAGTTGGCCCAACTCCTCGGCAAACTCGTCGATGGCGGCCAAAATGTTTTCGCGGTTCGAGCCGACGATGTCGCGCCACATCACCGGCGAGCCGGCGGCCAGGCGGGTCATGTCCCGAAAGCCGGTTGCGCAAAGCTGCGCCTGTTGTTCGCCGTGCGCGGGATCCAGCACGCGCTTGGCCAAGGCCGAGGCCAGCAGGTGCGGCAGGTGGCTGCACCGGGCGACGAGCCGGTCGTGCAGCGAGGGGGTCATCTCAAGCGGGCGCGAGCCGAGCCCGGCCCAAAATGCGTTCACGGCGGCCAATGCGCCTGCGTCGGTGGTATCGGCCGGCGTGACCACGCAGGCGGCGCCTTCGAACAGGTCCGCCCGGGCGGCGCTTGGCCCGGTTTGTTCGCTCCCGGCCATCGGGTGGCTCCCGACGAAGTGTGCGCCCGCCTCGGCGCAAAGCGGCGTCAACTCGGTGACGAGTTGCTGTTTCGTGCTGCCGACATCGGTGACAACCGCGCCCGGCTTGAGGTGGGGCAGGATGCGCTTGGCCAAGCCGGCCATGCCGGAGACGGGGGTGCACAGGACGATCAGGTCGGCGTCGGTCACCGCCTCGGCCGGGTCAATCGTTACCGCGTCGGCGATGCCCAGCGACTGGCAGTTGCCCACACTCTCGGGTCGGCGCACCAGCGCGGCCATGCGCCTAGCCAAGCCGCGCGCCCGCGAGGCGAGTCCAATTGACCCGCCAAGCAGCCCCGCCCCGATGATGGTGAGTTTTTCCAACGGCACAGCCGTATTAAACCGGCGCAGCCGCCGGGAGTCGAGCAGAGTCAGGAATTGGCCCAAAACGACAGCGCCGCATTGACGCCGGGCGGGGTTGCCTGTTACACACCACACCCAGTTTGAACGCGCTCAAAACAGCGACCGGACGATTACGAAATCCATGCCTGCAAAAAAGAAAACGACCAGGAAGACCACCCGCAAAAAACCGAAGTTCCGTCGCGTCCTGCTGAAGATCAGCGGGGAGGTGCTCGGCGGGGAAACCGGCGGCATCTGCCCCGAGTCGGTACACGACATCGCCGCCCAGGTTCGCGAGGTGGCGCGGCTCGGCGTGCAGATCGGCGTCGTCGTTGGGGGAGGAAATATTTTTCGAGGACTGCAGGGTAGCGAGAAGGGCATCGAGCGGGTGACTGGCGACCAGATGGGGATGCTCGCCACGGTGATCAACTCCATGGCACTGCAGGACGCGCTGGAGAAACAGGGCGTGCCGACCCGCGTCCAATCCGCCATCACCATGTCGCAGGTGGCTGAGCCGTTCATCCGCAGGAGGGCGGTGCGTCACCTCGAGAAAGGTCGCGTGGTCATCTTCGGAGGCGGCACTGGCAACCCGTACTGTTCGACTGACACCGCCGCCGCCCTGCGCGCCAACGAGATTGCCGCGGAGGTTATCCTCAAGGCCACCAAGGTCGATGGCATCTACGACAGCGACCCGATGAAAAACCCGAAGGCGAAGCGGTTCACGAAAATCAGCTATCTAGATGCCCTGCAAAAACAGCTTCGGATAATGGACTCGACCGCGTTTTCGCTCTGCATGGACAACGGGATGCCGATCATTGTCTTCGACCTCTTCAAGAAACACAACTTCCGCAAGATCATCCTCGGCGGCCAGGTCGGCACGCGGGTAAGTTAAACTGGACGCCTGCCGCGCTTGGCCAAGCGCAGCGATCAAACAATCACGTCTCCCGTTGAAGCGCCGCCTGGCTGCAAGCCAAGCGACTCGCGGATCTCCGCCAGTTCGGTGCGAATGCCGTTTTTGAAAAAGATGATGTCGGCCTTGTGGATGAGCAGGTTGACGCCCATGTTGACAAACCGCGTCTGGCTGGCGACATCGCCCCAAGCGTGGATTCCCGCTCCAACTCCCTTCGCCCGCGCCTTGGTGAAAATCGTCTCAGCCGTTTTCAGGAATGTCGGGTCGTCGTACTGCTCCGGCACGCCGAGGTTGGACGACAAATCGTGCGGGCCGATGAGCACCGAGTCGATACCCGGCACGTCGAGGATACGGTCGAGATTTTCCACCGCCGGCGCGCTCTCGATGTTGATGATGAGCAGGTTGTCCTGATTGAACTCGGGCGCATACTCGCCAAGCTGGCCCGGCAACGGCTGACCAGCGAGGGCATCGTCGAGACGCTGACCCTTTAACGGCCGCAGCTTGGAGGCACCGCGGAGTTGCTGCACCTGCTCGACCTGCTCGATGTACGGCGCGACGACTCCGGCTGCGCCGTCGTCCAGCACCATCGTTGCCTCGTAGGGCGAAGGGGAGACGGTGCGAACCAGCGGCGGCAGGCCGATTGAGGCGTAGGTGCGGCACATCCACGAGACTTGGCTGCGATCGAGCGCAATGTGCTCGGTGTCGATGAACACAAAATCGAGTCCGCAGTCGC
>CAYWMH010000230.1:0-4304 GCA_964459315.1 uncultured Verrucomicrobiota bacterium | reverse complement strand
GAACGCCCGCAACAGCCTTGGCATGGCGTCGTCGCTCGTGCTGGCCGGCGGGGTGCTGGTGGCGCAGATTGAGAACGACAGCGAGTCGTTCACCGCCGGGCTGAGCCAAGCGGACGGCACCAACCGGTGGCGAATCCAGCGGCCCAAGTCGGCCAACTGGACGACGCCGATGGTGCACCGGGCCGAGTCCGGCCGGGACTGGGTGCTGCTGCAGTCCGCGAAGGGCATCCATGCCGTGAACCCGGCGAACGGCGAGGTCGCGTGGCATTATGATGACGGCGCATCGACGATCCCGTCGAGCGTGCTGGCTAATGGCGTGTTATATGTGCCCTCCCACGGAGTTACAGCGCTCGAATTGGCTTCCGATGGAGCTTCGTTCAAGCAGAAGTGGCGCTCGTCTCGGCTGCGTCCAGGAACGGCGACTCCACTCGTGCATCGTGACCGGGTTTATAGCCTCAACAACGCCGGCGTGCTGACTTGCGGCGACACCGACAGCGGCAAACGCCTTTGGCAACTGCGCCTCGACGGGCCGTTCGGCGGCTCGCCCGTCGTTGCCGACAACCACCTGTACGCCTTCAACGAGGAGGGCAGGGCGCAGGTGGTCGACCTGTCCGCGCCGGAGGGGCGCATCGCCGGCGAGATGGATCTGGGCGAGATGATCCAATGCTCGCCGGCGGTCTCGAACGGCGCGCTTTACGTCCGGAGCGACCGCCGCATTTGGAAGATCGCCCGCAAGACTCAGCTTTGACTGTGAGCGATGGGGGCGAAAATTCCGGGTCGTTGGCGAGTCTCCGACGCCGGGTCGACCAAGCCCCCGACGACGCCGATGCCCGCCTACAACTCGGCACCGCGCTTACCGAGGCCGGGCAACCGGCGGAGGTGCTTGGACAATTGCAGCGCTCGGTGGAATTGGATCCGTCGCTCGTGCGCGGCCACATTCGGCTGGGCAACCTGCTGCGCGACCTGAGCCGGACCGGCGAGGCAGTAGAGGCGTACGGGCGCGCGCTGGATCTGCGGCCGGCCGACCCGTTCATTCTCTCCAACCTCGGCAACGCCTGGCTCGACCTTAGCGAGGCCGGCCGGGCGATCGATTGTTACCGGCAGTCACTTGAGATTCATCAAGACGCCCCGGCCACCTTCAGCAATCTGATCTTTGCGATGCAGTACGACTCCGGCATCCGCCGCGAGGAGATCGCTTCCGCACACTGCGAATGGGGCTGGCGCTTTGGCCAGACGCTTGGCCAAGCGGAGTCGCCGGAGCGGCTGGCGTACGATGGTCGCCGGCCAATGCGGGTCGGTTTTTTGTCAGCCGACTTCCGGTATCACCCGGTTGGCCGGATGGCCTCGGCGCTGTGGCGCCACCTCGACCGTGACCGGGTGACTCCGATCGTGTACGACAACTCTGCTGCCGACTCGCCGGCCAAGCGCCGTTACCGCGAAAAGGGGGCGCAGTGGAACGACATCGCCGCGTTGCCGGATGACGCCTTGGCGGAGCGGATCCGAGCCGATCGGCTCGATGCCCTCATCGATCTCTCCGGGCACACCTCCGGGAACCGGCTGGGGGTGCTGGCACAAAAGCCGGCCCCGGTCCAGGCGGCCCTGTTTGCCTACCCGAACACGACAGGGCTGGCGGCCGTGGATCGGCGGATCACCGACGCACAAGCCGACCCGCCCGGCGCCGAGCCGCTCTACGTTGAGCAACTGCTGCGGTTGCCGTCGGTAGCGTGGGTTTACGGCGCGCCGGACGACAGCCCCGAGCCGGGTGGCCTGCCGTGTCTCGGCGGCGTGCCGTTCACGTTCGGCTGCCTGAATAATCCGGCCAAGATCAGCGCGGCGGCGGTGGAGACATGGAGCGTGATCCTACGGGCCTGCCCCGGCGCTCGGTTGATGCTGCTGGTGCGCGATGACCCGGCGCACGAGGGGTTATTGTTGGCCAAGTTCGAGCGGCATAGCATCGGTGCCGGGCAGTTGCTATTTGTCCCGAAGGGGCCGGAGCGCGGCTACCTCGAGGCGCATAATCGGATCGACCTGATGCTGGATCCGTTCCCGTACAACGGCGGGGTCACGACTGGCGACTGTCTCTGGATGGGCACGCCGATTCTGGCGCTGGAGGGCGACAGTTACGTGTCGCGGCAGGGGGTGAGCCTGTTGACGGCTGTGGGTCTGCCGGAATGGATCGCCGCCGACCGGGAGGCGTTGGTGGCCAAGGCGGTCGGCTGTTGTCAGGCCCCGGAGCGCTTGGCCAAGCGGTCGAAAGGGTTGAGGGAGAGGTTGCGGCGTTCGCCGCTGATGGATCACGCCGGGTACGCGCGGGAGTGGACCGGCGCACTCGAGCGGTTGGTCACGGCTTGACGGTGACCCAGTCGATGTTTTGCCTCTCGGCGTATTCGGAAAGCACGCGTTCGTTCTCGATTAGGATGGCCCGGACAATTGATGACTTGTCGGCGTGTCCGATGTGTGGCAGATGATTCGGTATGAGGCCAAGCTGATTGTGAGCGTAGACCAGCGCGTACGCCGCCTCGGCCACGGCGACGAGCGGCAGGGCGTCGTCAGCCCCCTCGACATGATCCTCAACCACGCCCGCCAAAAATCCCAGTTGCTCAACAAGATGGGGATACTCCGGCGCGTCGATCTCGGCGATCTCCAACTTGAGCGCGGGGAGTTTTTTGTGGATTCCCTGGAGGATTTTCGGTGTGATTTGTTCCGCGCCGTGATGGAGGAACTCTGCTATCTCAGACATGCCGGGAGAATGCGCCTGGCTAACCTGAAACTCAAGATTGGATTGACGAATGGAAGCTGAATCAAAACCTGACGAACGCCGCCCACGCCGGGGCCGCTGGTGGCGGTGGGGTGGTCGCCTGGCCAAGGGGCTGGGTGTTGGCGTGTTGTTGCTGCTCCTTTTGCGGGAGCTGTTTTTCTCCGGGCCGTACCTGCCGTTGGCCAAGCCGCACGGCGCGCAGATTCTCGACATGCATTGCCATGTGGCCGGCGTCGGTGCCGGCGGCAGCGGCTGCTTTGTCTCGCGTGAACTGCGGAATAATTTCCGGTTTGGCATATACCTGAAGGCGTTCGGCGTGACCCTGGACGAGGCGGAGGAGCAGGGGGATCAACTGCTGTTCGAGCGCTTGGCCAAGGGGATCGAGGAGAGCCAGCGGGTGGGCGCGGCGATCGTCCTCGCGATGGACGGCGTGATCGACGCCGACGGCCGGCTCGACCGCGAGCGGACGGAGTTTTACATCCCGAACGAGTTTGTCGCCGCCGAGACGGCGAAGCACTCGAATCTCCATTTTGGGGCGAGCATCAATCCCCACCGGCCCGACGCGATAGAACGCCTTCAATGGGCCAGCGACAACGGTGCGCGGCTGCTCAAGTGGCTGCCGTCCATTCAGTTCATTGATCCGGCCGACCCGGCGCACGAGTCGTTTTACCGGAAACTGGTCGAGTTGAAGCTGCCGCTGCTGACGCACGCCGGGCAGGAGCGCTCGTTCACCCACGCGCAGGATGAGCTCGCCGACCCGGTTCGGCTTCGGCTGCCACTGTCGCTGGGGGTGACGGTGATCGTCGCTCATGTGGCATCCACCGGCAAGAATGAGGGGCAGGAGGACATCGACAGGTTGATCGGCATGCTGGGCGATTACCCGAACCTGTACGCCGACATCTCAAGCATGACACAGGTCAACAAGCTGGGCTACCTGCGGCAGGCGATTACCGAGAACCGGCTTGAGGGGCGGCTGCTTTACGGCTCGGATTTTCCACTCACCAACACTGCGGCGGTGACGGCCTGGGCGTTCCCGCTGAACCTGACCCGTAAACAGATGCAGTCGATCGATGCGATCGAGAATCCGTGGGATCGTGACGTGGCGTTGAAGGAGGCACTGGGCGTCCCGGCGGCGGTCATGGCCCGCCCGGCGAAGTTTTTCGGCGTGCCGCTTGGCCAAGCGGGTGCGGATTAACGGCCGATCTGGCCCTCAAGATAGCGCACCGCCTGTCGCACATCCGTCTGCTGCTCCATCCGGTCGCGCACCAGCCGGCAGGCGTGAAGCACGGTGCCGTGGTCGCGTCCCCCAAAGGCCTCGCCGATGGAGTTGAGCGATTTCCCGGTCATTTCGCGGGCCAGGTACATGGCAATCTGACGCGGGAAGGCGATGTTTTCCGGTCGCCGCCGGCTGGTCATGTCGGCCAGCCGGATGTCGTAATGCTCCGCCACGCGTTTCTGGATGTTCTCGATCGAGACCACCGTTCGCCCCTCCTCGTGCAGGACATCCTTCAGCAGGCCCTCGACGGTGCTGGGGATGACCGGTTTG
>CAYWMH010000229.1:0-4348 GCA_964459315.1 uncultured Verrucomicrobiota bacterium | reverse complement strand
TGCCGAGTTGAACGGCCGCCTGCAGGCCAGGCACCTGTCTGCGCGCGTGCAACTCGACGTTGCCGGCAGATTTTATCTCGCCGGGGAGGAGACCGAATTTAGCGAGCGGCTTGGCCAAGCCGACTTGAACGACGACCACGGGCCGCTCGTTGTTTACCACGGCTTTGCCGATGAGGCTAAAAAGCGTGAGCTCTTAGCCCAAGCCGACGCGTTCGTGCTGGCGTCGTACTACGAGTTCGAGGCGCACCCGGTCAGCCTCGTCGAGGCGATGGCGCACGGCCTGCCGGTCATCACCACCCGCTGGCGGATTCTGCCGGAGCTGTTTCCCGCCGGTTACGAGGGCCTCGTCGACACGAAGGCACCCGGGCAGATTGCCAACCGGCTTGAGGGCTTTCTCGGCCGCGCGGATGAGGCCGGGTTGCGTGACCGGTTTCTGCGGCACTTTACGCGCCGGGCGTTCGGTGAAAACATTCGCGCCGCTCTGTTGGCACTGGAAAACGAGTGAACACCGCCGTCCAACCCGATCCCGCCTGCGTCGCGGCTTTTCGCGGGGTCGAGCATTACGACGACCCCGCTGCCGTCGGCTCGCTCGTCGTCGAGGCGCTGGACGCGCTTGGACTGCCGGACGACTACGTGCGCCCCCACGACCGCGTCGTGCTCAAGCCGAACTGGGTCAAGGAACACGACGAGCGTCACCCCGGCCCCGGCCAATGGGAGCACGTCGTGACGCATCCCGCCGTCATCGAGGCGGTCATCCGCTGGGTCGGCACACAGCTTGCCGGAAGCGGCTCGATCACCATTTGCGACGCGCCACAGACCGACTCGTCGTTCGCGCGGCTCAACGAATACTGCGGACTCGATGCCATGATCGACCGATGCCGGCGCGACTTTCCTGGCACGACGATTGCGCTGCTCGACCTGCGGCCCGAGGAGTGGCACGCCGTCGATGGCGTCACCGTTTCAAAAACAAAGCTCCCCGGCGACCCGGCCGGCGACACGCACGTCGCGCTGAACGACGCGAGCGAATTTGTCGGCTATCACGGCAACGGCAAATTGTTCGGCGCCTCGTTCAATATGGCCGAGACCAACGAGCGCCACTCCGGTGAGCGCCACGAGTACCTGTTGTGTCGCACGCCGATGGACGCCGACGTGCTCATCAACCTGCCCAAGCTAAAGACACACAAGAAGGTTGGCGTGACCTGCGCGCTGAAAAACCTCGTCGGTATCAACGCGAACAAAAACTGGCTGCCGCACCACACCGAGGGCACACCCGACCAGGGTGGCGACCAGTTCCCCGCTTCGACCGCCAAGGCCAAACTGGAGCATTCGTGGATGGGCCGGGCCAAGCGCGTCGTTAACGGTCGCCCGCTGCTCTCTCGCCTGTTCGTGCCGCTAAAAAAAATGGGCCGCCTGTTTTTCGGCGACACACAAACGGTCGTCCGCTCCGGCAACTGGCACGGCAACGACACTTGCTGGCGGATGGTGCTCGACCTCAACAAATGCCTGTTCGATTTCGACGGCGCCGGCCAGCCACGCGAGAAGCCGCTGCGTTACTTGGCGGTGGTCGACGGCATTATCGGCGGCGACGGCAACGGCCCGATGTCGCCCGATGCCAAGCCGTGCGGCACCATTCTCGCCGGCACCCACCCCGCTGCCGTGGACATGGCCGCCGCCACGCTGATGGGGTTCGACTGGCAGAAATTGCGCCTGCTGAAGCACAGTTTCGAGATGCAAAAAATAAGCTTTATCCCTTTCCAGCCAAGCGACGTACGCCTTGTTTCAAACAGTCAGGAGTGGGACGGGCCGCTTGGCCAAACGGACGGGTTGTTCGCATTCCAACCGCACTTCGGCTGGGTCGGCGCGATCGAGCGTGAGCCGGAAAAAGAGGCCAAGCGATGAGTCTCGAGGATCGGCTTTATCCGTTGCTCTCGCTGTACGACCGGCTGCCGCAGGGGGCGCGCAACTTCATCGGCTCGGCGTACCGTCGGCTGCCGCGCCGCGTTCGTTACGGCAAGGCGTACGGCGAGTTTCGAGCACTTGCCGAGGACGCGCCAAGCTGGAGCGAGTCGGACATTCGCGACTACCAGTTGCGCGAGCTGCGTCGCACGCTCGTCAACGCCGCGAGTTACTGTCCGTTCTACACCCGCGCCTTTGCGAAGGCCGGCTTTCGCCCGGACGCGATGATGTCACTGGACGACCTGGCCGGTTGCCCGTCGCTGACCAAGCAGGATATCCAGCAGCATTTCGACGAACTGACCTCCACTGAAATCGCCGACTCGCAGAAACTGTACATCACCACCGGCGGCTCGACCGGCGTTCCGGTCGGGTTTCATTTGCAGAAGGGCGTCAGCCGGCCAAAGGAGCAGGCTTTTCTCGAGGCCAACTGGCGGCGCGCCGGGTATTTTGACAAGGCGCGCCGCGCGCTGATCCGGGGACAGGTGACCGACTCGCGGGCCAAAGGGAACATCATCGCCTATGACGCCACGCGCGACTGGCTCATGCTTTCGTCGTACCATCTCACCGACGAGCGCATCCCGGAGTACCTCGAGGCGCTGGAAAAGTTTGAGCCGGAGTTTTTGAACATCTACCCTTCGGCAGCCCTGCAACTTGCCGATTACCTGCAGCGACATGAGCAGCGTTGGCGCACGCCGCTCACCGCATTGCTGTGCGGCTCAGAGCAGTTGACTTTGTCGCAGAAGCGGCTGCTTGAGGGTGTGTTCCAATGTCGGGTGCTGCGCTGGTACGGGCACGCCGAGCGGGTCGTGCTCGCCTGCGAGGGCGTGCAGTCGGAGCTGGGTTATTTCTGGCCGCATTACGGTTACGTCGAGTTCGGCGAATCGGACGAAGAGGGGCTGCGCGAGATCATCGGCACGACGTTTCACAACATGGCCATGCCGCTGGTGCGTTATCGCACCGGCGACTTTGTGCGCTTGGCCAAGCCGGAGGCCAAGCGGGAGTTCGCCTGGCCGGCCGTCGAGGAAATCGCCGGGCGCGGGCAGGAGTTTCTCGTCACCGGCACGGGGCGACGCATCTCATTGACTGCCTTTAACATGCACGACGCGATATTCGACGGGCTGTACGCGGTGCAGTTTTTCCAGGAGGAACCGGGCGTGGCGGAGTTTCGCTACATCCCGTCTCCGGGATTCCACTCATCCCGCCTCGGCCAGATTGAAACCGGTATTTTGCGCAAGCTGGGCGACGATTTCCGGCTTGTGCTGCGGGAGGTGGATGAGGTGGAAAAGACGCCCCGCGGCAAGCACACCTGGCTCGTGAGCCGGATTTGATTCACGCTTGGCCAAGCGGCCCGGATGGGTGTATGGTCGCCGGGCAATGCTTCAGACCAAGGCTGCACGGAAAATCGTTCATGGCGTGGTGCTCGGGTTGCTTTTGTTGAACCTGGCGATCGGGGCCAAGGTTTACTCCGAGTCCGACGCCAACTCGGCCGCCAACGATCCCCACGCCAACCTCGACCTGTTCGTCAACGTGCTCGAGCGCATCCGCCAGGATTACGTCGATGGCGACGAGCTGACGTACGAGGACCTCGTGCACGGCGCGCTGCGGGGCATGATCGGCATGCTCGACCCGCACAGCGAGTTCATGCCGCCGTCCAGGTATTCGCATCTCATGGACGATACCGAAGGCAAGTTCGGCGGTGTCGGCGTGCACATCAACATTCAGGACGGCTACCTCACCGTGCTCGCCCCGATGGAGGATACTCCGGCCTACGAGGCCGGCGTCATGTCGGGCGACCGCATCGTGAAAATCGAGGGCAAGAACGCCCGCAACATCTCCATGCCGGAGGCGATCGACAAGCTGCGCGGCAAGCCGGGATCCAAAGTCAAGATGACACTCTTCCGGCCATCCACCCGCAAGGACATCGAGGTCACCCTCAAGCGGGCGTTGATCAAGGTCGCCACCGTCAAGGACATCAATAACGAGCGCAATTTCACCGTTAGTGCAGACAAGATCGGCTACGTGCGACTGACGCAGTTTGGCGAGTCGACCGCGAGCGACCTGGAGGAGGCGCTGCGCAAGCTCGAGGTGGAGGGCATGAAGAGTCTCGTGCTCGACCTGCGCCACAACCCGGGCGGCCTGCTGGAGCAGGCGGTTCGCGTCAGCGAGAAATTTCTCGCCAAGGGCCAGTTAATCGTCACCACCGAGGGACGCCGGGAGAATGAAAAACTTGAATCGTCCGGCCGCGGCGCCCGGCCCGACCTGCCGATGGTGGTGTTGGTGAACCGCTTCAGCGCCAGCGCGTCGGAGATCGTCGCCGGCTGTCTCAAGGACAACGACCGTGCCGAGGTCGTTGGCGAAAAGACCTTCGGTAAGGGCTCGGTGCAGAGGATCG
>CAYWMH010000228.1:361-4351 GCA_964459315.1 uncultured Verrucomicrobiota bacterium | reverse complement strand
GGCTGGAGGTGTACGTCCGCGAGATCGTCGAGCAGGTGCCTATCCGCGTGTAGTCGAACAAGCACAACTATGGCTACCTCAAGACCTATTTCGAAATACTGGTGCACCTGATTTGATGCCCCTCCCCCTTCCCCGCTTGGCCAATAGCACGCGGCATGAATGAGTCGCTTCCCATCTGGGACATCCACGGGGAAATCACCGACTCGCTCGCCGTGCACAACCGCCTCGTGCTCACCGCGCCGACCGGCTCGGGTAAATCCACCCAGATGCCGCAGATGATCCTCGACGACGTCCTTTGCGGCGAAGGCCGAGTGGTCGTCCTACAGCCCCGGCGCGTCGCCGCCCGGTCGCTCGCCCGGCGCGTCGCATGGGAACGCTCCACTGCGCTTGGCCAAGGCGTGGGGTATCAGGTCCGGTTTGAGAATCACACCGGGCCAAAGACGAAGATCGAGTTCATCACCGAGGGCGTGCTGCTGCGCCGCCTGCAGGATGACCCGGAACTGTCCGGCGTTGGCGCGGTGCTGTTCGACGAGTTTCACGAACGCAACCTGATGAGCGACCTCGCGCTTGGCCTCGTCAAAAAACTCCAGCTCACGAGCCGCGACGACCTGAAGATCGTCGTCATGTCGGCCACCATCCAGACCGGATCCGTGGCTCGCTACCTTGGCCAAGCACCGGACGCGCCCTGCCCCGTGCTCACCTCCGACGGGCGCACATTCCCGGTCGAGATTCGATTTAGCCAATACCTCAACCGCGACCCGGTCACCGAGCAGGCAGCCGATGCGGTCGAGTTGATTTTGAAAAACGGCTCGCCGGGAGACATCCTGATTTTCATGCCCGGCATGGGCGAAATCCGCGGCACAATCGGCGCATTGAACCGGCGGCGCCTTGCCGAGCCAGTGGAGTTGATCCCGCTCCACGGCGAGCTGCCGCCGGCAGATCAGGACCGCGCTTTCGGCGACTGTGACCGCCGCAAGGTCGTCGTCGCCACCAACGTCGCCGAGACATCCGTGACCATCGACGGCATCCGCCACGTCATCGACAGCGGCCTCGCCCGCGTGGCCCGTTTCGACAGCGAGCGCGGCTTCGGCACGCTGCTTATCGAGGAAATCAGCCGCGCCTCCGCCGACCAGCGCGCGGGCCGCGCAGGCCGCACTGCGCCCGGCACCTGTCACCGGCTCTGGACTGAGAGCGGCCACCTCAACCGGCCCGAGCACAACACACCGGAGATTCACCGAACCGACCTCGCCGAGGCGGTTCTCATGCTGCACTCCGCCGGCATCGAACGGGCGGCGGACTTTGACTGGCTCGACAAGCCGGAACCGGCCCCCGTTGAAACTGCCGAAAACTTGTTGCACTCACTCGGCGCCTTGGCCAAGCGTTTGGCCAACGGCGGCGGCAGACTGACCGAGGTTGGCCAAGCGATGCTCCGCCTGCCAATGCACCCGCGCTTCGCCCGAATGATGATCGAGGGCGGACGCCGTGGCTGCGTCAACGAGGCCGCCCTGTGCGCCGCCTTCCTGAGCGGGCGCGACATCCTCGTCCGCTCCGCACGCGACGACAAAAAAGTGCAGGCCGCGCAGGAACCGTTCCGCGACGGGGCAGGCTCCGACTTCGAGGTGCTGATCCGCGCATGGCAGTTTGCCCGCTCGCGCCGTTACAACATCGACGACTGCCGGGCACACGGCATCCACGCCGGCGCCTGCCGCGAGGCCGAGGCGACCTTTCGCCAACTGCTGCACTTGGCCAAGCGCCACGGCATGGCCTCCGACGAAAACGCGGAGCCGGATCGCTCGAAGGCCACCGCGCTGCGGCTCTGCATCCTCTCCGCGTTTGCTGATCAAATCTGCGTGCGCCGCGACACCGGCACGCTGCACTGCACCCTCCCGCACAGCCGAAGCGGCACGCTGGTTCGCGAGAGCGTCGTGCAGCAATCGCCGCTGCTCGTCGTCACCGAGATCCGGCAGGTCTCCGCACGGGGCAACCCCGCCCAGACGCTGCTCAGCCTGGCCTCGGCCATCGAGCTGGATTGGGTGCGCGAATTATTCCCAGACGAACTCACCACCCGGCCGGAGTGCGAATTTGACCCCGCCCCCAAGCGGGTCGAGGCTTTTGAGATCACCCGCTTTCGCGACCTCGAACTGGGCCGCGAACGTGCCCGCGAACCGGATACAAAAGCCGCCGGCCACGCGCTGGCCCGGGCCTGCCTACGCGACTGGTTCAAGCCAAAGTCGTTCGATCACTCAATCCGGCTGCTGATCAACAGACTGAACTGGCTCTGTGCCGCCCGGCCGGATCTGGAGTTTCCCCCACTGGATGAACCGGCAATTTTGAATTGTCTCGCCGCCGCGTTTGAGGGCATGACCTTGGCCAAGCAAGCGGCGGCAGCCAATGTGAAGCCGGCGTTCCGCAGGCACATGCCGGAGGCGCAGTGGGAGTGGCTCGACGAGTTCGCCCCGGCCACCATCGGCTGGCCCGACGATCAGCCCAAGCGATTGCAGTACCCGGAAGTCCCCGCCGACAAACACGGCAACGTGCACCCGGTGGAACTGCACGTCAAACTGCACGAATGCTTTCGGCTGAACGAGCATCCAGCCATCTGCGAAGGTAAACACATCGTACTGTTCAAGCTGTTGACCCCGAAAAACAAGAAGATCGATTTTTGCGACGACTGGCCGACGTTTAAGCAGCGGGAGTATCCGCGAATACGAAAAGATCTGCTGGCCAAGTTCCCCGGCGTAGGCTGGGTATGATTTAAAAATGATCAACGAAATCCGACGCATTGCGGCCGAGGCCGGCGACGCCATTATGAAAACCTACGATGACTCGGCCCAGGTGGAAACCAAAGAGGACGACTCGCCTCTCACTCAGGCCGATCGCGCCGCACACAACTGCATCGTCGCCGCGCTCACTGCGCTAACGCCGGACATCCCGGTTTTGTCCGAGGAATCGGAAGGCATCAGCAGTGAGGAGCGCATGAGCTGGAATCGCTTCTGGCTTGTCGACCCGCTCGACGGCACCAAGGAGTTCATCAAGAAAACCGGACAGTTCACCGTCAACATCGCGTTGATTGAGGACGGCGAGCCCACCCTTGGCGTCGTGCTCGCCCCGGCCTCTGGCCTTGAGTACTTCGCCAGTCGCAATAACGGTGTATTCAAGCGGCTTGGCCAAGCGGAGCCTGAGAAAATTCACGTCAGCGAAATCGACAAGGACAAACTTCGAATCGTGGCCAGCCGCGACCACGCCGGCCCGAAGGTCGCCACAATGCTGGAAAAGCTGCCAAGCGCCGAACTCGTCAGCATGGGCAGCTCACTCAAGTTCTGCCTCGTCGCCGAGGGTGCAGCCGACCTTTACCCGCGATTCGTGCCCACGATGGAATGGGACACCGGCGCCGCGCAATGCATCCTCGAGGAGGCCGGGGGCGCAGTCTGCACGCTCGACGGCTACCGCCTCGGCTACGGCAAGGAAGATCCACGCAACCCCTCCATCATCGCCGCCGGCCACCCCACCCTCGACTGGAAAGCATTGCTGCCAAACGACTAAGAATCGTTTTTTCTTGGCCAAGCGCTTGGTTTTCTTATTTAGAATTATTCCAAGTATTGACAGCCCACTTCGCCAATGGCACGTTGGGCGCATGGCGACGGACCGACTTCCTGTGTCCGGTAACTCCCTCAATCAACGACTTGCCGAGAAGGGGCTTCGATTCACTTCTCAACGGCGGCATGTCTATGAGGTTCTGATTGGCCAACGCGATCATCCCTCCGCCGAGGAGGTGTTCATGCGGGCCAAGCAGTCGAAACCGGAAATCTCCATGGCGACCGTTTACAACAGCCTCGACGCGCTGGTGAAATGCGGCGTCGTGCGGCAGGTAAACGTCGACCGTGGTGCCACCCTGTATTGCTCCAACATGAACGAGCACGCGCACTTTTGCTGCGACGACTGCGGCAAGGTGTTCGACGTGAACCTGAAAAATTCTCCCCTCGTGCCGGA
>CAYWMH010000228.1:0-351 GCA_964459315.1 uncultured Verrucomicrobiota bacterium | reverse complement strand
CACGGAGCCAATGATGGTCCGTCTCACGAACCCCAAGCCAAACGAGGAGGCGCTCGTCTTCGTGATCGAGAGCCTCGAGCTCAAGGGCAAGACCGCGATCGTCAAACCGCCGGCGCAGGTCCTTGTGGAGGTGGATGTGCCGGGCGAGTTCGAGGTGAGAACAATCGACATCGCGCTGCACGGTCGCTGCAACGGCACGTGCGAGAATTGCGGACGAAGGGAGACCCACGCATGAGCGCACACACGGACACGATCGATGAGTTTGTCGCAAGCGACTACAAGTACGGCTTCGTCACCGACATCGAGAGCGAGTCGCTTGAGACGGGCCTGAACGAGGAGGCGGTACGGTTC
>CAYWMH010000227.1:0-4366 GCA_964459315.1 uncultured Verrucomicrobiota bacterium | reverse complement strand
TCGATTCCCATGGTGATCAGGTTTTTCTGTTTTCCGCTGATGCCAACGGCAAACTCACTGGGTTTTCCGATGGATTTACTTTTGGCGCATCGGAAAACGGCGTGACTTTTGGCAGGTATGTGGCAAACGCCGGCCAAGCCCAATATCCTGCCCAGTTGAGACCAAGTTTGGGCCTCCCTAACGCCGGCCCTAAAGTGGGACCGGTCGTCATCAACGAGATTCATTATCATCCGCAAGGCACCAGACCAGAGTTCGTGGAGTTGAAGAACATCACTCCAAATTCGGTTCTGCTGTATGATCCGCAGCACCCTCAGAACACCTGGCGCGTGGGTGGGATTAACTTCCAGTTTCCAGTCGGGACAGTCATCCCCTCCGGCGGCTGGCTCATAATCACCAACGTTGACCCGCCTGATTTTGCTTCGCATTACACGATCCCGGATAATCTTTCGGTTCTGGGGCCGTTCCAGGGAAGCCTTCAGGACAGCGGAGAACGCCTTGAGTTGTTGAAGCCGGACGAACCGGACACGGATCCTGACGGCAGTGAAATTATCCCCTACATTGTCATCGACGCGGTACGCTACAACGATAACCCACCCTGGCCATCTGAACCTGACGGAAACGGTTCATCGCTGGAGAAACTCAACCCGGAGCGTCATGGGAATGATTACGCCAATTGGCGATCCAGCCCGGGCGGACCATCCCCTGGCGTGGAAAACATGGGCAATCGACCGCCCCAAATCATGGCCGGGGTGGATCTGACAATCGAGACGGAATCTCTTCCGGTGTCTGTCCTCCTATCCGGTATGGTTAGTGACGATGCGAACCCGGATTTTCCGACCGTCAAAACCGGGTGGTCTTTCGTCAACAATCAAACAACCGTGATATTTGCCAACAGTGGCGAACTGCAAACCAGCGCTGAGTTGTTTGGTCTTGGGGAACATACCTTCCGTCTCACGGCGGACGACGGTCAATACACCGCCTCGGATGAGTTAACTGTCGAGATCAAGCGCGCCCCAATGGAACGAACCTTCATCACGGCTGGCTCGGAATGGCGCTATCTCGACAACGGCTCAAATCAGGGCACAAAATGGCACTCCCGCCTGTTCAATGACAGCAAGTGGAGCGCAGGCCCGGCCCAGCTTGGCTACGGCAACAACGGCGAAAAAACCGAGTTGAGCTATGGCGGCAACAGCAGCAACAAGCACGTCACCACCTACTTCCGGCATGCGTTTGAGGTGACCAACCCCGCCGGGGTGATCTCGCTTGAAGCGTCCCTTGTGCGGGATGACGGCGCGGTGGTCTACCTCAACGGAAAGGAAATCCTTAGGAGCAACATGCCCAAGGGCAACATCAGGTACAACACGTTCGCCTCACTCACAGTCGGAGGAGAGGAGGAATCGGCGTTTCAACCATTTACCGTCGATCCTGCCATGCTGGTGGAGGGCAAAAACGTGATTGCCGTGGAGGTGCATCAAACCAACAGAACCTCGAGTGACATCAGCTTCGACTTCAAACTGCGCGGAACGGCCTCGGGGGAAAACCAGCCGCCCAAGGTTCTCCCCTTCTCCGAACAAACCGTTGCCTGGCCCTCGGCCATCCAACTCGAGGTACAGGTGGCCGATGACGCCCTGCCTTTGAATCCGGGACGCTTAACCATGCGCTGGAAACTCAAGTCGGGGCCGGGTACAGTCACCCTCATCGACGACCAGCACGGTGGCATGGCGCCCATGTACGCAGGCCATACGCGGCGTCACCGGGGCTCCACCTCAGCATTGTTCAGCCAACCCGGAACCTATGTGCTCATTTTTGTGGCCGACGACGGCCAATCACAGACCACGGAAGAGTGGGTAATCCACGCCAAGGGCGATTCCTTCGCATCCTGGGGGCAGGCACACTTCTCGGCGGTAGAACTAGCTCGGGAGGAGGTCTCAGGCCCGAATGCCGATCCTGACAAAGACGGCATGCGCAACCACGCCGAATACATCGCCGGCACCCGGCCGAAGGACGCCCGGAGTCGCCTCGCCATCAAGTCAATCCAAGCGGACGCCCCCGGCGGAATATTGACAGTAGAATTCCACACGACGCCGAATCGCCGCTACCGGCTCCAGCGCAGCGGGACGCCGCTTGGCCCTTGGCAGACCGCCGCCGAGCGCCCCGCCCCCCCGAACGGCGGCCCCGCGGTCTTTGCCGTCCCGCTTGGCCAAGCCCAGTTTTTCCGGCTGGAAATCCCGGCCGATTGAGCCGGTTCCGTCTAAAAACAGGCCGGAAAAAGGGCTTGTCACGGCGGTTTTTTCCGGTACGCTCCGCTGCCCCTTAACCGAAGGGAGGCACAAAATGTCCAGAGTTTGTCAACTAACCGGCACCGGCCCCGTCACGGGAAGCCGCATTCGCCGCAGCGGCAAGGCCAAGAAAAAGGGCGGTATCGGCATGCACGTCACCAAGGTCGTGAAGCGCCGATTCCTCCCGAACCTGCAGCGCGTCAAGGCCATCGTCGATGGCGAGGTGAAATACATCCGCGTCACCGCCAAGGCCATCAAGAAGGGTCTCGTCACCAAGCCACCCAAGCGCAACTGGAAAAAGGCTGACGCATAGGCCAAGCGCACAACCAATTTGAAGGGACTCCAAGCGAGTCCCTTTTTTGTGCCCAAGTGGGGAAACCGCGAATGAACACGTATAGGTGGCCCGACTTGACCCAGTTCAACCTCCCTTGGCCAAGCGCTCGATCTCCTCCTCGCCAAACTCGTCCAACTCGCGGCCGAGCCAGTGGCGGAGCAGGCCCTGGCTTGGGCTGAACACCCACGCCAATCCAAACAGCACCGACCCGGCGACCACCATCGCCCCGGCAGGCGAACAGTTCAGCCACGTGGCAAGATGGATGCCGCCGACCGCGCTCAGCGCCGCGTGTGTGACGGTGATGCCAAACATCCGCGGCAACCGGTGCGCCAGCAGCGAGGCGGTCGCCCCCGGCAGGATGAGCATCGCGATGACCAGGATCGCGCCCACCGCCTCAAATGCGCTGACGATGATCACCGAGAGCATCGCCATCAGCGCGTAATGCACGACGGTGGAGTTGATGCCGAGCGACGACGACAAGCCGGAGTCGAAACTCGTCACCAGCAGTTCCTTGTAGAAAACTAGAATCAGCAGCAGTGTGACGACGGTGACGATGGCCATGCGAATGACCGACGGCGGTGCGATGGTGAGGGTGTTGCCGCTTAGGAACATCTCTGAGTTCAGCCCCGGGATTTTTTCCACCACCGACAACGCGCCTGACCCAAGCTCAGTCTGAACGAGATCCAGCGGCACGAAGGCGATCTCGCCGTACAGCACGCACTCCGCGTCGAGATGCACCGCCTCCGTCTGGCCGAAGCTGATCAAAATCACCCCGATCGCAAATAGCGTCGAGAAGGTGATCCCGATCGCGGAGTCCTGCTTGACGCGGGTTTTCTTGTGAATCAACTCGATCAGCACCGTCGTCACGATGCCGGCCCCGAGCGCCCCGATGAACATCGGCACGGTGTTGAGGCTGTGTGACAGCAAAAAGGCGATTGCCAAACCGGGAAGAACACTATGGCTGATCGCGTCGCCCACGAGCGCCATGCGGCGGAGGATGAGGTAGTTGCCGATCAACCCGCACGCGGCGGTGATCAGGAAGCCCATCAGCACGATCCAGAAGGTCGTCGGCAGGTTCGCCGTCCACGGCTCGACCATGACCCGATGCCACTCAAAGGCTGGTATAAAATCACTCATGCACTCCTCCCGTATCCGCTTGGCCCGACGGCGGACGGCGTGAACGGCTTGTGAATATCGGCGAACCCGGGGATGGCCCGGCCGTGCGGGTCGCGGGTCGTGTCGTCGAGCAGCCGCTCAAGCTCGCGCACGACGTCATCCCCGAGTACGTGCTCGATTTGCTCAGCATCGTCGTGCACGTGGTCGGGCGCAATGTTGGCCTCGTTGGTCAGGTACAACTCCCACAACCGATGATTGCGGACGATCGTGCAGGCCAGCTGCCAGCCGCTTGGCGTAAACAAAATCTTGTTGCCCTCCTCGTGCAGCGTGACGAGTCCGTGCTGTTTCAGCGCCTGCGCCTGGCCAGACACTTCATCAAGCGTTTCGCGCCGGCGCTCGGCCAGCTCCTTGAGTGAGACACTCTCCTCCGGCTGCGCCTCGCGCTGCTCCAAAACCTGATACAGAGCCTTGAGGGTGTTCTCCCGTTGCACCCGTTTTGAGCGCGACACATGCCGCCACCAGCGGGTCATCACCCCGTGCCTTGGCCCACCAAAGAACGCCACCGCAAACACCGCACTTGCGCCCAGCACCATGCACGGTCCAGTCGGGATGTTCGGCTTGAGAAAGGAAATGAACG
>CAYWMH010000226.1:2312-4381 GCA_964459315.1 uncultured Verrucomicrobiota bacterium | reverse complement strand
GATGTGCTCGCCACCGGGACCGGAAGTCACGCGGCCAAGCAGCAGCACGTACTCGTAGTCGTAAAACTCCGCGTAATGGGCGAGCGTGTAGCCGAGGTAGATGCCGATGGCGTCGTAAATCTTCAGCGCACGCCCGTCGCCCTGCTCCATAAGCCCCTGCACGATCTTCAACTGCTCCGGCAACTTGAGCGAGGCGTCGTACTCGATGCCGGAGGCGGGCAACAGACGGCCGACGGCCTGCTGCGAGAAGTACTGCGCGCCGCAGCCGAGGTCACCGCTCCATTCATCGGCCGGCGCCTCCGGGTGCAGGTCAACCGGCGCGAACGCCAATTCACTCAGCCAGGTGGTGACGTTGCCGTCCATGTCGATGTAGCCGCCGCCCTCGCTGGTGCCCATGGCGATGCCGAGCACGCCGTTTTTGCCAAGCGCCATGGAGCCGGCCAACGCCGTGACTTCGCCGTCGTTGAGAATCTCCAGCGGCACACCCCATTCCTTCGCGATGTTGAGGAACATGTCCCGGACTTTCTCTTCGAACAGCCTCGGCTCAACGCCCCGAAAGAGCGAGGCCCAGGTCACGCGGTTGTGAGAGTAGCATCCGGCGGCGCTGCCCCCGATGGCGTCCACGCGCGGCAGATGCTCCGCGGCGCGGCGGAGTGAATCCATCACGCCCTCATAATGATAGTCCGGGTTCGGCTCGAAATAGGGATCCCAGACGATTTCCTCGCTGAACTTCACCTCGCCGTCGATCACCGCGGCGGCCTTGCGGTCACTGCCGCCGAGGTCGAACCCGATGCGGCAGCCGTTGAGGTTGCGGCCGATCAGGCGCGCCTCGGAATGTTCCGCGGGCAACTCGGCGCAAGCCACCACCTCAATCGAGTGACCGTTGTTTTTCTCGCCGATCACCGTGTTGTCGAACTGCCCAAACGGGTTCGTCCGGTAATATTCCTGCAAAGGCGGCACAAGGGCGTCGGCCCCACTCAGGTGGATTTTCCAGCCGCCGCGCTGCCACAGCAGGAATTTCACGATGCGCTCCACGTGGCGGAAATTATTCCCGGCCAAATCGTGGCCGGCGGGGAAAATCACCGTGTGATGGTGGAACACGGAGCCGTCGGCCTGTTCAAGCGCGATTCCCACCTCGGCAGCGGAACCGGTTTCGCGCGCCAACTGCTCGAAGGCGCGGTTGGCCAGGATAGCTGGGCGGTAGGTGGAGTGGAGTTCGGGGAGAAACTTCGGCTCGGGTAACAGGGTTGTCTCGCTCATCTCGGGGCGCGGATAATTTGGGCGTTCGCCCCGGATTGCAAGATTATTGCCGGTCAGCCGTTGGCCAAGCGTATGATCTCGATGAGCGTGTCGCCGTGCTTGAGGGTTTTATTTAACGACCACGGCGTGGGGATCTCCAGCGTGTCGCGCTTGGTGTGACCGAGGACGAATAGGCCGCTTGGCTCGAGCAGCGACGGCAGGTTGTCGTCGTCGAGCAACCGCTGGGCAAATGACTCGGAACGCCGCCCCACGTTTTTGTCGCCGTACGGTGGATCGGCCATGACGAGGTCGAACCTGGCCCCGTTGCCGCGCAGTTGACCAAGCGCACCGAAGGCGTCCCCGGTGATGAACCGCGCCTGGCCAAGCGGGACACCGATCGAGTTGGCGTTCGCCCGCATGACCCGTGCGTGTTGATTCGACAGCTCGACGAACGTGGCCGCCGCCGCGCCGCGACTGAGGCACTCGAGGCCCAGCGCGCCGGTCCCTGCAAACAACTCCAGAACCCGCGCTCCCTCAGTAAAACCGGCGAGGCTATTGAAGATGGCGAGGCGCACCTTGTCCGGCGTAGGGCGCAACGCCAGTCCCTTGGGAACCTTGAGTGTTGCGCCAGCCGAGCTGCCTCCAATGATCCGCATCCGTGGCAGGATTGTTGCGCTTGGCCAAGCGGCTGGCAACCCGCTGGGTCAATTTGGCCCGAAATAATCCTTTTTGCGTTTGACCCGCCGCAACTGAAAGGAGTAGCTTCCCCGTCCTTTTTTGCTGAATATGTTAGATTTTCAAAAAATCCGAAGGAAACAGAAGTGGTTGTT
>CAYWMH010000226.1:0-2212 GCA_964459315.1 uncultured Verrucomicrobiota bacterium | reverse complement strand
TTTTGCTGAATATGTTAGATTTTCAAAAAATCCGAAGGAAACAGAAGTGGTTGTTCGCCGCGATCGCGATCCCGGTCATCTTTGGTTTCGTCATTCTGTTCACGCCAGACGCCGAGGATCGCCTCTTCGGCCGGGGAGGCCAGGCTGAAAGCGGATCGTACGGGCAACTGAACGGCGAAATGGTCACCCGCAACCAGTGGCTCGAAGCACAGGGCATCCTCCTCGCCCCAATCAGGATGCGGTTTGGCGGTCAACTGCCCAACCTGAATAACGATTTCATGGACAGCCAAATCCCCAACATCCTGCGCGAGCAAGCGTTGATGCAGCGGTACGGCATCAAGCCCAGTCAAGACGACTCGATCAACTGGATTTCAAGATTCATCGATTCTCAACTGGAAGGTGTGCCCGCGGTTTCACGCCCCACTCATCAACAGGAATATTCGCGCATGACGGCTGCAGTCGGCGGGGATGGGCCCTTGCTGGCACTCGCGCGGCATCAAGTGGGCGTAGATCAGTTGCGGAGGTTGTCCGGCGTGTCCGGCATACTGCTATCGGCCAAGGAGGTTCAAATCCGGTACCGCGAAAACAACGAACAGTACGAGGCGGAGGGTATCTTCCTTGCCCACACCAATTACCTCCCACTGGTGCAGGCCACCGAGGAGCAATTGAAAACACACTTCACCAACAACCTCTCCGAGTACCGTATTTTTGAGCGCCGGCAATTGTCGTACGTGACTTTCCCGGCAACCAACTATCTTGACGCGGCGGAGAAGAAGTTTGACGCGTTAACTTCCGAGGAGCGGGGCGGTTTCCTGACGAATTACTGGGAGGGCATCACCAGCATCGCCGGATACAAGACCAACAGCATTGCCAACTTGGCTAAGCAGGTTGCCTCAGTGCGCACCAACGAGTACGCCGGCATGAAGATCGAGGAGGCAACAGCGGACATCCGGGAACAAATCCTGACCCTGCCGTGGAATCTCAAGGCGGGACTGGCCACGCTCGAGGCTTACAGGGCCGGGTTGGATTTCCAGGAAAGTCTCGTGGCCACCTACAAGGCGCAGCCAGCCCTCGACACTCTCGAGAAAATGGCGCTGCTGCAAAACCTCACCGCCCGCACCACGGTGCCGATGAGTGACAGCAGCAACCCTGTGCCCGGCCTGAGCGGGGTGACGGCGTCGCAGTTGTTTGGGTTGAGCGTGACCAACGCCTTTATCGTGGGGGATCCCTTCAGCGGTCAGGTGAGTGATTTTTACATCGCATCGCTAAAGCAGATTATCCCGTCGCGGAACCGGACCTTTGCCGAGGTCAAGACACAGTTAACTGCCGCCTACAAAAAGACAGAAGGAATCAAGATCATGAAGGACGCCGGAGAAAAGATCCATCAGTCGATCAAGACCGGCAAGCCGCTCGCCGAGGTGGCCAAGGAGAACAACCTTACGGTGACCAAGCTGGGGCCGTTTAACTCGGCGGGCGGAGCCATCCCCGGTCTGGCCAACAAGGCCAACAGCGAGGATTTCCGCACCCAGGCGCTTGGGCTGGAGGTGGGCGCAGCCAGTGAGTTGATCACCAGCAGCACCGACCCTTCGGATTCCACTGCGGAGGAGGCGGCATTCGTGGTGAAACTCACCGCCAAGACCCCGGTGGCCAAGGAGAAGTTTGACGCGGAGTTCGCCGACTATCTCGAGAACGAGCGGGGCAGCGCCGTTGCACAAGCTTACATGCCGTGGCTGGAACGACAGACGGAGGATGCGTACAAGTACTCGCTCAACGCCGGCGTGGAAGAAGGCAAGGGCTCCTTCAAACTTGACGGCAAGGATGTATCGAGAGGGTTTTACAAGGAGGACCCCCGGGTGGAAATCGAGGCCAAGCCGGACGACGGGTATGAGTTCAAGGAGTGGACCAGCGGGGTGACTGTTAATACCGGCGTCGCGGAGAACGAGATCGTGGTGTCGCGAAACACATACATCTCGGCGAGCTTCGCCCCGAAGGCCGTCCAGTAAATTCCGGGCCGCCTGGCTCGCATCGCAACGTGGCTTCCTCGGGGAAAAACGTTATCCGCCTGTTCGCTCCCGACGAATCCCAATCGTGGGTGTTTCCGGTTCTCTTCGAGGACGACCATTACCTCGCTCTCGACAAGATGAGCCACATGGCGATCACTCACCGCCAACTGCACCCCGACCGCCAAAGCCTGGACAATCTCATTCGCCGC
>CAYWMH010000225.1:0-4384 GCA_964459315.1 uncultured Verrucomicrobiota bacterium | reverse complement strand
CCAGCTTGGCCTGCTTGGCGTTCTGGTGCATGTGATGCGGGATGGGGCCCATGTTGTCGAAGAACTTCGAGTACACCGGCCACTTGCCGTACTTCCTCCAGATGCGCTTGCCGATGATGTCCGCGCCGCACTCCGCCACCGCATCGCGCAGGGTGAACCGGTTGCGTCCGTGCACCACGTAGCTCAAGCCCTCATCCGGCACGCGACCCTCGTTGGCCGCCTCGGTGGTGGAGCCAAACCAACGCTCGTCAATGCCGCCGCGATTCAGGCCGTAGGCGTAGGTGTCATCCGGATGCAGCTTGAGCCGCAGGCCCGGTTGCAGGAATGAGCGCGGTACCCAAGCCGGCGCAAGCCGCAGCAGCCCACCGGGCGCTTCCAGCGCGGCATCCACATGCTTGCGGACATTCTTTTTGACGGTCTTCAGTTGTTTGACAGATGTGAGTGGCATGATGTTTTCAGATTAACCGGGCAGCAATGTGGCCAAAACAGCCGCCCAAGTCGAGTTCGGAACCGGGCCAAGCGTTGGCGGTCGTCGGTTCGTGTGCGTCCGCACGCAGGCTTGCGCGGGGACCGGTGCCGCATCAAAATACATCTTTCACATGGAAGCCCAACTTCACCCGTCCGATGAATCGCGCTTGGCCAAGCAGGTTCCGGCTGGCCAAGCGGGCCTGTCGCGGCGGCGGTTCCTGCAACTGGCCGCGCTGGGCAGCGCAAACGCTGGCGGGTTACCGCAGGCCTTTGCCAACCGCGATTTCAAGCTGAACTACATCCTGTCGTCCTCGATGTACGGCACGCTGCCCCTGTCGACGATTTTGCCCGAGGTGGCCAAGACCGGGGCGGCGACCATCGATATCTGGCCGCGTGTCCATGGCAACCAACGCGAACAGATGGAGAAAATGGGGTACGACCAGTTCGGTGCCCTGCTTAGGCAGCATGGCATCCGGCTTGGCTGCATCACCCGATACGACCTTGGGCCGTACAGGTTGCAGAATGAGATGAAGGTCTGCGCCAAGCTGGGCGGAGACCTTTTGATCTGCGGCGGGAGCGGGCTCAAGGGATTGAGCGGTGACGAGTTGAAAAAGGCAGTGGGGACGTTCGCTGAAAAAATGAAACCCCACGCCGAGGCGGCCGAGTCAGCTGGGGTCAAGATTGGGATCGAAAACCACAGTAGCAACCTCATCAACACTCCGGATTCATTGAAGTGGCTGCTGGATTTTGCGCCATCGAAAAGCCTCGGGATTGCCTTGGCTCCGTATCACTTGGAAACGCTTGGCCAAGCGGCGACCGACCTGGCCAGGCTGATCCGGCAGTTGGGAGATCGGCTCTTCATGTTCTACGCCTGGCAACACGGCATGGGCTGCATGAAAAAACTGCCGAAGGAACAGGAACTTCTCCAAATGCCCGGCCGCGGTAAGTTGGATTTCACCCCAATAATTCGTTCACTTAAGTCGATCAATTACTCCGGCTACACTGCGATCTTCATGCACCCGGTTCCCCGCGGCATCCCCGTCCTCCCTACTGTCGCCAAAACTACCGCCGAAATCAACCGCGCCCGATCCTACTTGGAAAAGTGTCTTACAAAGAGTTAACTCGTTTGCAGCCATGAGTGATACAAAGCAAAAGGTTCTGATTATTTTTGGGGATGCCGCTGAGACGGTGGATACGATGTACCCTTATTTCCGCCTGATTGAGGGCGGCTACGAGCCGGTGCTGGCTGCGCCTGAAAAGCGCGAATACCAGATGGTCATGCACCAGGTGAAACCGGGCTGGACGATCACGCGCGAGTGGGAGGGGTACACCATGCCGGCGGCGATCGCGTTCAAGGACATCAACCCGGAGGAGTATCTCGGCATTTTTTACAGCGGTGGCCGTGCGCCGGAATACATCCGCGAGGATGAAGATTTGCTCCGCATCACTCGGTATTTCTTCGAGAAAAATGCGCCGATTGCCAGTGTTTGCCATGGCGTTGAGATTCCCGCGCGCGCCGACTGCGTCCGGGGCCGGCGTATGGCCACGGTGCCCAAGGCCAAGTTCGACCTCGAGGTGTGCGGCGGCACGTTCGTCGATGAGCCGTGCGTGATCGACGGCAACCTCATTAGCGGCCGGACATTTTGGGATCACGGCCACTACATGGGCGCGTGGATGAAGCTGCTCGACGAAGCCCGCGCCGCCGCCGGGTGATCGCTTGGCCAAGCGCTTGGCCAAGCAGAAAGCGAATGACATCGGGCGGGGGACTCCTGTACCTTCTCCCGGCCTTATGGGGGACAATCTGACATCCGGCCTGCGCCTGGCCATGTGGTGCGGGCCGCGAAACATCTCCACCGCGCTGATGCGTGCATGGGGTAACCGACCCGACACGTTCGTCGTCGACGAGCCGCTGTACGCGCATTACCTCCGCGAAACCAGGCTGCCGCACGCCATGGCCGACGAGATCATTGAGCGGTATGAGGCTGACTGGGAGGAGGTCGCCGCTTGGCTCACTGGCCCGATCCCCGAGGGGCGATCCATTTTTTATCAAAAACAGATGTGTCACCACATGCTACCCGGCGTCGGGCGCGACTGGCTTGACCAAGTGACGAACTGTTTTCTTATCCGCGAGCCGCGAGAGATGCTCACGTCGCTGATGAAAAAACTCCCCAACCCGACGCTGACCGACACCGCGCTGCCGCAGCAACTCGGGCTGTTCAACCACGTGCGCGAGTTGACTGGCGATGTGCCGCCAGTGATCGACTCGACCGATGTGCTGCGCGAGCCGCGAGGTATGCTCAGCGCTCTTTGCGAGCAGCTTGGCTTGGCGTTCACCGAAGCGATGCTCGAGTGGCCGCCGGGCGTTCGCGAGTCAGACGGCATCTGGGCGAAGCATTGGTATCCGGAGGTTGAAACCACCACCGGCTGGCGTCCGTATAAACCGAAGGAGGTGCCGGTTCCAGACGCGCTCACCGGGGTACTCGGGCAGTGCAACGAGATTTATGAGCAACTTTACCCCCACCGCATCACGGCCTAACCGAAAATCATGCTCCAGAAATTCAATGAGAAAAACCGCGATCTGTTGATCAACATAAACGGCAAGCTGCTGCACCGCGACGAGGCCGGCATCAGTCCGTTCGACTCCGCCGTGCAGGGGGGCGATGCCGTGTGGGAAGGGCTTCGTGTTTACGACGGAAAAATCTTCCGCTTGGCCAAGCACCTCGAGCGGCTTCGCAGCTCGGCGCTCGCGTTGGCCTTCACGGAAATCCCGTCGGCCGAGGCGATCACGGCGGAGATCAAGCGCACGCTCGAGGCGAACGAGATGACCGACAACGCGCACATCCGGCTGACGCTGACGCGCGGCGTCAAGCTCACCTCAGGCATGGATCCGCGTCTCAACACCGCCGGCCCGACGCTGATCGTCCTAGCCGAGCACAAGGCGCCGGTTTACGACAAGAGCGGCTTGAGTCTCATCACGTCGAGCGTCCGCCGCCCGTCGCCCGACGTGCTCGACCCGAAGATTCATCACTGCAACCTGATCCAGTCGATCCTCGCCAAGATCGAGGCCAACCACGCCGGGGCGGACGACGCGCTGATGCTCGACTCCCGCGGCTTTGTCGCCGAGACCAACGCCACGCACCTGTTCCTCGTTGATGGTGGCACGCTGATCACCAGCCGCTTGGTCGCCTGTCCGGAGGGCATCACGCGCGAGGTCGTGCTGGGCTTGTGCTGCGACAACGGCATCCCGCACGAGGTGCGCGATATCTCGCTCACCGAGGTTTACCGCGCCGACGAAATGTTCTGCACCGGCACGATGGGCGAACTGGCGCCGGTCACGCAGGTTGACGGTCGGCCGATCGGCACCGGCGAGGGCGGCCCCATGACCCAGCGCTTGGTCAAGCTCTTCGACGCCACCGTCGCCGCCGAGGCCGAGCCGGTGCTCGGTTGATTTTTTGGGTCACATTCTAGGCGGGTTCGTGTAGGTTCCCCGGGCGATGACGAATGCTAACGTCCTACAGGTTTTATTTTTGATTCTCGGAGCGATGCTGGTTTTTCAAGCCTATTGGCTGGCTGGAACGGCCCTTTTTCCGCGTCTGGTGGGCTCGGCGAAAGATCGCTATAAGAGGCCATTCAGAACCACGTTGATTGGCCTGCTGGTGGTTGTGCCAGCGATTTGGCTGGGGTTCATGTTGCTGGGGCAGGCGTCCCAGCCGGTGTTCAAGGGCATCGGTTTTGTGGTCGGCAGCCTGCCGTTGATTGCCGGCATGATCGGCTCGGCCGGCCTGTGCCAGTTGATCGGCCTGGGCCTGCCCGCGCCGGGCGACCAGAGCCAAAATTGGCGGCGCGTCTGGCGTGGAGGCTGGGTGCTGAATTTCTGCTACCTGCTGCCGGTCGCCGGCGGGGTCGTCATTTTGCC
>CAYWMH010000224.1:0-4458 GCA_964459315.1 uncultured Verrucomicrobiota bacterium | reverse complement strand
CCGAAGGTTCGCGCGACGTCATTACCAGTGCCAAGTGGCAACGCAGCCAGGGCAGGGCGCTCGCTTGGCTCGACGGCCATCAGCCCGTCGGCCACCTCGTTGACCGTGCCGTCGCCTCCGAGTGCGGCGATGATATCGTGACCGGGGGCGTTGGCCTTGGCCAAGCGAGTGGCATGCCCGGGGGATTCGGTCAGCGCAGTGGTCACCGCTTGGCCAAGCGCCTCGAGTTGGCACCGCGCCTTGGCCAATCGCTGTTCCCCCTGCCGCCGCCCGGCGGCCGGGTTGGCGATCAGCAGGATGCGCTTGGCGGCCATCGGCGGCGGTCAGCTCACCTTGCCCACCCAGTCGCGGGCGATGGCCCGCAGGTCGCCGTGGCCGTTGGCCTGCGCGGTGTCGGGGGAAAAATGGATCTGCTCCAGTTCACGAATCGTGCCGTGCAACTGGTCTCGATGGGTGGCCGGCAACGCCTTCGGCTGGTCGGCGTGGATGCGCTGTAGCAGGTCGAGGACGGCAAATGGCGTACAATTGTCCGGCACACGGTAGACCGGCGCGGCGGCTTGGCCACCGCTGCGTCGGGTCAGTTGCCACGCGCCGAGGCCAAACAGCAGCAGCACTGTGCCGCCGGCGAACCACGGCCAGAGCGGTGGCGGGGTCAGCAGGATGCCGGCCAGCGCCAGCTCGCTGTCCACCTCCACGAGGTCGGCGTCGCGGTATTGTTTGAAGGCCGCCTTGGCGACGAGCCCGGTCGGTTCCGGGAACTTGAACGACAGCGTGCCGGCGGCGTCGCCGGTGGGCTTGAGGGTAAGTAACCAGGTTTGCTCGCTGACGGCGTTGACGCCGCCGGCCTCCGACTCGATGCGCGCGATCGACATTCCCTGGTCGTCGGTTTTTGTGATTTTGAAGCCGGGGATGTCGAGCGCGACCAGTTTGTCGAGCGACGGTGTCAGTCCCTTGCCGGTGGCGTGCAACTCCAGTGTCAGTTCCGCGTTCTCGCCGGCGAGGTGGGCGTCGAGCATCTGGGTCAGTTCCAGCTTGTCGACCGGCCGGGCGGGGGCGGTTTCCGGGCGTGCGTCGACGATTTGCGTGGCGGTGGTCACCGGCAGCAGCACCGGGCCGAGTGAGTCGTAAAAATCGAGATCCATCTGCAGCTCCGGGATGCGGTCGACCGAGGCGTCCTTCGCCTTGAGCAGCACGTAGGCGAGCGGCGTCTCGCGCCAGCCGGGCTGGCCGATGGTGCGCGACTGGATCTTGTTGTCGTGAAAGGTGATCGACTGCACCTCGAAATTTTCGCTCAGTTTTTCGCCGAGATGCTCCTCGAGATCGTCGCGCGGTGCCTGCCGCTGGCCGGGATAGCGCGGGTAAAAATACGGCGTGCCGGTGCTGCTGCCGCCGACGAGGTAGCGGGCGAAGCCGCCGGCTTCGCGCTCGATGTCGCTCGTGTGCCGCAGGCCGATAAACAGGCCAAACGGTTCCGTGTGGCCGATCGTGTCGCTACCGTCGATGCGGGCGACCAGAGCCACCTCGTCGAGCAAATCGTCGTAATGCTGTACGAGATTGCGGGCGTGTTCGCCGGCAGGATGGTCCTCGAGCACCGCGAGCGAGGCGCGGAGGTAGCGCGGTTTCAACTCCGGCGTCAGTTGACGTGAGGTGTTGGTCACCGATTCGCCGAACGCCTTCAGGTGGCCTTCCGAGTCCGGCAGCACCAGGATGGCGTCGCGGATGTCCTGCAGGTTGCTGGTTTCCGGGATCTGCTGGCGGGTGACATACGACAGGTCGCTCGCGCCGAGGTTGGCGTTGAACCACAGCTGGAAGACGAGCGCGCTCGGCAGGTCGGTGGTGGCGGCGGATTGCAGCGTGTACAGCGCGGCCGCTTCGCTGAACCCTGCGAACGCAGCTTCGCGGTGCGTCACGTACTCATCGAGGTCGGCCTTATTGCCGTACTGGTACTCGGCGAGGTCGAAGTTTGCGGCTGCCTGTTGCAGCTTGAGCTGCCAGACATCCGGCTTGGCCTCAAGGCCGGCGCCGAGCAGCGCCAGCAGTGTGTCGTACCCCGCGAGCACCTCGGCCTTGATTTGCGGCTCGCCGCGCTTGGTGCCGGCCTGCTGCTGGACTTGTGGCGCGCGCCATGAGGTGGCCAGGCGCTGACGCATCGAGTTCACGAGCGTGGCCAGCGACTCGACCGGCATCTTTCCCGGTTCGCCGAACACCGCCCGGATGTCGTCCAGCTGGTACACCTCGGCAAAGCTATGCGCGCCTTCAAACGCGGTGACAACGGCCCGCGGATTGGGCGGATCAACCGGCAGGCTGGTCAGTCGATCGAGGATTTGCCCGAGCTCCCGTAGGTTTCGCTTTTGCTTGGCGCGGGTGAGCGGCGTGCCGCTTGGCCGCGATGGATAATACATCGGCATGGCTATGTTGGGCATTCGCGGCTTGGCTCCGCCGTTGGGGTTTCGCGCCTGCGCCCAGGAGGTTAAAAATGTGTTGGCGATCAAGCTGGCCAGTTCCGGATTGAGCTTGGCCAAGCGCTCGATTTCATCCAGCGCCTGCATGATTTTTTTGTCTTTCGTCAAGGTTGCGGCCAGCGCGGCCATGGCACGGGCGCGACGGCTTTCCGGCAGGGCGGCGAGCCATGCCTCGCCGGGCGCGTGCTCGAGAAGGACGGCCGGCTGGAGCGGCTTGTAACGGCTGGATTTTTGCTGGGCTAAAATCCGTTGCTGCTCGTAAACGGGATCGTAGACCATTGTGTTGCTGCGCTGAACCACAGGACGGAAATGGCTCACCGTGTTCTCGGCCTCGATGAGCCACGCCTCGGCGGCGATGGTCAGCGGTACTCGCCACTTGGCCAGGTCGCCGCCGGCCTCCGCCAGCAGCGCGCCGACGATCTGCTTGAGGCTGCGCAGGTTCTCGCCGCGCGCGCTGAAGTTGGTGCCGCGCAGGTTTCGCTGCACGTCGGACTGCACGAGCTGGATCAGTTTCAGCCCGGGGCCGCCTTCGCGGAACTGCCGGCTCATCCAGTCGTCTGCCTTGTCCTTGGGCAGCTTGGTGATGAGTGTGAAGCCGCGCCGGATGCCGTCGAGTCGCCTTGTGTCGTCCTTGACGGTGGCGATCAGTTTTTCGTTCGCCTGCCAGGCGGCATTGTGGTTGGGCGGGCTGGGTTTGCTCAGCCAACTCTCGGTCAGCAGCTTGGCCCGCATCTCCAGTGCCCAGTCGTCGTCTCTCTCCGGCACGAACTGCAGTGCGAACATGGCCAGTGATTTTTGCGCCAACGGCTGGAGCAGTTGCGCGGCGAGTTTGCGGCTGTCCGGCGAGTCGCCGCCGAACCGGCCGATGCCAGCCTCGAGCCGCTTGGCCAAGCTGGACAGGTTTGGCTGCCCCACGCCTCGCAGCAGGTTGCCCAGAGCGGCCACGTCGGCATCGCTTGGTCCGGCCGGGGCGAACGCCAAGATCGCGACAAAATCCTCCTGCGTGAGCATCGGGCGCGGCTTGGAAGTGGGCTTCGTCGGCACCGGCGCGCCGCCTGGTATTGGCGGCACGGCCACGGGCCGGTTTGAGGGCGGGCGGAGCAGGGCGGTGACCAGGTGGCGGTACGCCTTCTCCTCAGAGCCATCGAACGGCAGCGAGCGAATATGTTCGCCCAGTTTTTCCCACTGCCCGGCGTTGGCCAGCAGCCGAAACCGCTCCGCCGCCGCCTTGGCCTTCTCTTTTTGCGGCTTGGCTTTTTTCGTTAACGCATCGATTGCGTCGAGGATGCCGTCCGGCGTGCGGTCAAATTTCACCGCCGCCAGCGCGGCGTGCAGTTTTTCCTGCGGTGTTTCCGGCTTGGCCGCCTTGGCCGGTGGCGGCGTGATGGCTTGGCCGGTGGCGATCGCAGGCTGGGGAGTAGTCGCCGGGGCGGTGCGGATTGGCTTTGCCGGCACAGCCGGTTTCACCTTTATAGCGGGGATGATGACGGTTGCCCGGGGTGGCTTGGCCGGCGCTTGGCCAAGCGCAAGGAACGGCAGCAGGCCGAGGCCAAGCGCGGGAAGGATGATGCGGCGGGTCATCTCGTGGGTTTCGTTGGAGTAAAAAAGAGCCGACTCACGTCGGCTGCCTTGGTTCAAAACTCGGTTGTGTGTTCAAGCGGTCAGGAGCCGGTGCCGTCGGGGCGTTTGCCGACGCTTGCGCCGCGGGCGTCACTTTTCTTTTTCATGTCCTTAGGCTTGTTGCTCTTCTTTTGGCCGCGGCACTTGGAGCAGACGTTTTTGTTACCCTCGCACTTCTTTGGCAGCGGCAGCGCCTGCACCTCGGACAGGTCCATGCGGGCGAGGCGCACGACGGCCTCGAGGTTATTCTGGTGATCCTCCGATGCCTTGGCGTCGGCCTTGGCGGTTTGCTCGGCGAGCAGGCGGAAGTTTTGGCGGGCCTTCTCGAGCGGTTCCTTCCATTCCTTCTTCTCGGCCAACTCGAGGCGCATCAGCC
>CAYWMH010000223.1:3429-4461 GCA_964459315.1 uncultured Verrucomicrobiota bacterium | reverse complement strand
ACACATACTAATCACAACAATCGTAGCCGTGTTACTGTTGGGGTGTGCTTCCACGAAGCAGATGGGAAAAGAAGATGCGAAGGATGTATTGCATGAATTCTTTCACAATCTGGATTTTGAAAGATATGAGCGGGACATTTTTCGATCGATAGTCACAGACGATTTTCACATCTACGAGGCAGGCAAGCATATGTCCCGAAGCGAATTTTTTGATTTTGTCGAAAGTACACATTCTGATGCGTCAATGTCCAATGATTGGCTGCTTTCGGATTTTAAAATCGCCACCGACAATCGCTCTGCTCATATCAGCTACAAAAATGTGGGCACATTTGTTTCAAGAACCGATGGAGGAAAAGAGGCGGTTTTGAAGATTCATTGGCTGGAGAATGCCTACTTTGTAAAAGAGGAAGGGCGTTTAAAAATACAATTCCTCCATTCAGAAGAACTGAAGCGCGAGACGCGAGAAAACTAACAACCAAGCAGTGACCAAAGGGGTGTCACGCTGCGCTTGCCGCCGCACTAAAATCCACTTGGCCAAGCGCTTGGCCAATTAGCGTTCCTTGTCTGCCTTGGGCTCGAAGATGTCACGCAAACCGTCGCCGAGGAAGTTGAGCGCCATCAGCAACGCCGCCAGGCAGCCGGCCGGGTAGGCGATCATCCACCAATAAACGCGAATCGGGTTGATCTGCGCAGCGCCCTCGGCGATCAGCGAGCCAAGGCTCGCCCTCGGCGGGTGGATGCCCAGCCCGAGGTAGCTCAAAAACGACTCGTACAGGATCACCGCCGGCAGCGTCAGCGTCAGGTAAACGATGACCACGCCAAAGACGTTCGGCAGGATGTGCCGCCACAGGATGGTCCCCGTGCCGAGGCCAAGCGACCGGGCCGCCTCTATGAACTGCCGCTCGCGCAGCGCCAGCACCTGCCCACGCACGATGCGCGCCATCGTCAGCCACGACACAGCGCCCAGCCCGGCAAACAGCAGGAGCACCCGCGCCGTCTCGCCGCCGTCGCCCCCGATGGCCGCCTGCAGCC
>CAYWMH010000223.1:0-3419 GCA_964459315.1 uncultured Verrucomicrobiota bacterium | reverse complement strand
CACGATCACGAAGATGATCGACGGCAGCGAATAAAGCATGTCCACCGTGCGCATCAGCAGGTTGTCCCAGCGCCCGCCGAGGAAGCCGGCCGTCGCGCCCCACAGCACGCCGATCACCAGGCTGACCAGCGCGCCAACCAGGCCGACCATCAGCGATATCCGTGTGCCGGCCATCACGCGCCCGAACAGGTCCCGCCCGTGTACGTCGGTGCCGAACCAATGGCCGCCACTTGGCCCGACGAATTGCGCCTCACTGTGCACGTCGCCCTGACTCGAGATCAACGGCCAGGCCAGCGCCAACACGAGCAGGCCAAGCAGGAACAGCGCCGCCACCACCGCCGGGCGGTTGGCGCGGAACCGCTGCCAGGCCCGGCGGTTGGGCGACTCGCCCGTCTCGGCCGCTTGGCCAAGCGCCTGGCCGGGTTGGTGTGCTCCCTCAGGCATACTTCACCCGCTTGTCCAGCAGACCGTAAATCACATCGACCATGAGGTTGAGCGTCAGCAACATCACCGAGTACAGGATCACCAGCCCGACCACCATCGTGTAGTCGCGGTTGATCGAACTGCTCACGAGGAACACCCCGATGCCGGGAATCTGAAACAGGTTTTCCACCACGAACGAACCCACCAACAGGTCGGCCAGCAGCGGCCCGCTGTATGTCACCACCGGCAGCAGCCCCTCGCGCAGCGCGTGGCGCAGAATGATCGATCGTTCACTCACCCCCTTGGCCCGCGCCGTGGTGATGAAGTCCGACTGCAACGCCTGGCTCATCCCCTCACGGGCCAGCCGCGCCACCTTGCCCGCAAAGTAGGTACCAAGGGTGACCGCCGGCAGGATCACGTGCCACGGCCCACCCCAAAGCCCGACCGGAAACAGCGGCCAACGGATGCCCAGCAACACAATCAGCACCGGGCCCAGCACAAACGCCGGTATGCACACCGCGAGGATGGAAACAAAACTGCCGACGTGATCCTGCCAGCGCCCACGCCGGATCGCCGTCCAGACCCCGAGCGGAATCCCAATGCCAAGCGCAAAGCAGAACGACAGCATCCCCAGCGACAGCGACACCGGCAGACCCTGCGCGATGATGTCGTTGACCGAGTGGTTGCGGTACTTGAGCGACGGCCCGAAGTCGCCCCGCACCAGCCCCCCCTCGAACGCCCGCCACTCGCCGTCCCGCTTCTCAAAGCCGATCCCGACGAACCGCAGGTATTGCTGCCACAGCGGCTCGTCGAGGTGATACTTGGCCTTGAGATTGCGCTCGATGTCCGGCGAGGCCGGCTTGCGCTCCTTGTCAAACGGCCCGCCCGGCGCGACGCGCACCAGGCAAAACGCGAGGAAACTGATCGCCAGCACCAGCGGCACCAGCATCGCCACGCGCCTCAAGAAATAGGCTAAGCTCACCGCGCGAACCATGCCCGCGCACCCGCGACGCTGTAAAGAACGGGACACGAAACCGGCTTGGCCATGCGGGTAAATCGGGCCAATTTGTCCCGGCAACAGCCCCTAAATAGTTGTGCCACAATGTCCCGGTTCGCGACAAAGGTTGAAAATTATTCGATTTTTAGCTTATTTTTGGTGTGTTTGTCTTGGCACGTAGGTTGCAATAATGACGGCAGTAGGTTTGAGAGAAACCGTTAACCCTAAATAGAAAGGAAAATAATCATGATGACATGCACGAAACGAAACGCGAATCCGCTGAATGTGTTTGAGGATGTGTTCGGCACCTTGTTCAACGACTCGATCGGGAGCCTGGGCAAGGCCACTCAGACCGGCGCGTGGAGCCCAGCGGTGGACATCGTCGAGTCGACCGACGCCTACACGCTGACCGCCGACCTGCCCGGCCTGACCAAGGACGACATCAACCTGACGATTGAGGAAGGCGTGCTGACACTGTCCGGCGAACGCAAGAGCGAGCAGAGCGAGAACAAGGAATTCGGCCACCGCTACGAGCGGGCTTACGGCAAATTCAGCCGCTCGTTCCAACTGGGCAGCGGCGTGGAGACTGGGAAGATCAAAGCCGAGTTCAAGAACGGCCTGCTCAAGGTCGAGCTGCCGAAAGTCGAGGCGAGCAAAGCGTTCGAGGTTTCCATCGCCGAATAATCCGGTTGATTCACACGAGACGCCCCAAGGCGGAGCCAAGCGCGGCTCCGCTTTTTTTGTCGCTTGGCCAAGCGCTTGGCCGGTGAAGGATTGAACGGCAGTCTACCGACCGCGGTCGCGGCGCCCGTCACCACCCCGGTCACCTCTCCCGTCGCCCCGGCCCCGGCTGCTGAACCGCTCGCGAATCTGCTGTTCGACACGCTGCCGATCGGCGGGTGACATATTGGAAAGCCGCTGCCGCCATTCATCCGCCCGCGATGATGATCCGCTGTCCCGGGAACGCTTGGCTGCCTCCTCGGCACGTTTCTTCTCGGCAGAGGCCTTAAGTTCAGCCGCCTTCTTGGCATTGGCGCTGGAACTCGACGACCTCGATGAGGAACTTCTCGATGAGGTTCGGGGCGCCTTGGACACCGAGGTCTTGAAGGCATCCTCCTTGAAGGTCAGACTGCGCAGTTGACCGAACTCCCGAATGGTCACCTTGCCCGTTGGCTTTTCGATGGAGACTATCTCGATTCCGTCCTGTTTTTCGCCAGCAGCCAGTTGCAGATACTTGGGGGGCTCGCTCTTTTTCTTAGAATCGACCAATGCCAATGCAGCGCGCTCGACGCCTTCCCGGCGGTAAATCCCGGTCAGCTTGACGTCCTCGCTTTTAGGCGGCTCGGGAGCGGCCTTTGGCGCAGGTGGCGGCTCGCCAGTGAGATCAAAAGCATTGCGTTCGCTGATGGTCAGATAGGGGTTTTCGATAGATCGCACTGACTCGACCGGCGACAATAGGCCGACCATGACCGCCACGGTAAATGATATTTTTCCTCCGTTTTTCACGATTTCACTCTCACCAAGGCCAAAGGCCAAGCCCAAACAACCGACACCACCAAGGATCAAACGTAATTTCGAGTAAAATGGTTACAAAAAATCACCAATTGGCCGTTGGATCTTTTGGCTCAGACCCTATGACAGCGCATCCTGAATCACTTTGCCGTGGACGTCGGTGAGACGGAAGTCGCGGCCTTGGAAGCGGAAGGTGAGCCGCTTGTGATCCAGCCCTAGTTGGTGCAACACCGTCGCGTGCAGGTCGTGTACGTGACACTCCTGATCGATCGCTCCGAAGCCAAACTCGTCCGTCTCGCCAACGATGTTCCCGGGCTTGATGCCGCCGCCTGCCATCCACAGGGTGAACGCGTCGATGTGATGGTTGCGTCCCTTGGTTTGCCGGGCCTCGCTCATCGGCGTGCGGCCAAACTCGCCGCCCCAGATCACCAGTGTGTCGTCTAGCATCCCGTGCGCCTTGAGATCCCTCACCAGCGCCGCGCTGGCC
>CAYWMH010000222.1:0-4470 GCA_964459315.1 uncultured Verrucomicrobiota bacterium | reverse complement strand
GGTAAAACTTTTTGTGCTCTGGGTTTTTCACCATGTCGATGATCCATTGGCGCGATCCGTAGCCGGTGAGGTCGGGGCCGTCGGCGGCGGGATCCGGCTCGCCAAACGCGTGGCAGTCCACGCAGCCGATGTCGTCGATCAGGTGGTCGATGCCCTGCTTGATTTTATCAGCATCCGCCTTGTCGACCTCTGTCTGTGAAAGGAGCTTGGCCTCTGCGGAAAGCGCGAGCACGACGAGCTCGAGCATCGCCTTTTCCTCGGCATCGTATTTGCGAACCTTGCGGTTGAGAAATTTTTTGTACATCGCGCCGTCCCTGTGCGCGGTGCCTCCAAAGTAGCGGGCGCTGAGGTATTGATCGGGATCGAGCAGGTCACGAATCCACCGGCGGGAGGCAAACCCCTTCAGATCGGGGGCGCTTGCTTTTTCCATTGGCAACACGCTGGCGATCACGTCGAATGGGCCTTCGGCCTTAGCCTTCAAAACCGACTTCACCGGCCGCCATTCGTCCTGCGTGCCGGTTTTTCGTGCCAGCCAGTCGGGATGGACGGCGTCGCTGGAGAGAAAGCGGCTCGTCATCCCGGTGCGCTTGGCCAAGTCGTCGAGCGTAACGTCGGTGCCCAGTTCCACGGCCAAGCCGTCGTGCCCGCCGTAACGGTGGCAGCTCGCGCAGTGCTGCGCGAACAACCGCGCGCCCTGCGTTTTCGGGTCATTCTTCAGCAGCAACAATGCGGTGGACTCGATGCCGTTGGCCTTGGCCAATGCGGTCACGCGCTGTGCGTCGCGGCTGTCTGACACCACGCCTCGGAGGTAGGTTTCGCTGTTTTGCCCCGCGACATCCTCCTGCTTGGCCATGTACGTCAGCGCGCCGGCGCCGCCGAGGAACACGAAAATAATTCCAACGTTGAAGACATGTCCCACCTTCCAGCGACCGATGAACGGCATGAGGCAAATCAGGCCGATAGCCATACCAGGGATGTAGATCGCGCCCCACACCTCGTTCTCACCAGCGAAGTACGGCAGCTTGAGGAATTCGAAAAGGAACAGGAAATACCAGTCCGGACGCGCGGCGGAATATGGCTCGGACGGAGCGGCCGGCGAACCCCGATGCGCGCCGTGCGACCAGAGCACCACCGCCAGCACCGCCACCGTAACCGCGAGGCAGGCGACGACATCCTTGAACACTTGATCCGGCCAGAAATAGGCGTCTCGCTTGGTGACCGGCGCGGCCGGCGTGATGCCGTGGCGGCGGAACAGGTAGACATGCCCGACGATCAGCAGCACGAGCAGGCCCGGCAGTACGCCGGCGTGCAGCGCAAAAAAGCGCGTCAGCGTGTGGTGCCCGTACTCGGTTCCGCCAATCACGAGTTGCTGCAGCTCCGGCCCGATAAACGGCACGAGGTTGATCAGGTTGGTGGCGACCTTGGTGGCCCAAAACCCCTTTTGATCCCACGGCAGCAGGTAGCCTGTCAGCGACAGGGCCAGCACGAGCAGCAACAGCAGGACGCCGAACCAGTAGTTCACCTCGCGCGGTGCCTTGTACGCGCCGTCCACGATGACCTGTATCAGGTGCAGCAGCAACAGCACCGGCATGATCTGCGCCGTCCAGTGGTGGATGCCACGTAGCAGCCAGCCGCCGGTCATCTCGTTTTGAATGTAATTGACCGACTCCCACGCATCGCCCGAGCTGGCGCTATAGCCCATCCACAAAAAAATGCCGGTGATGAACTGGACGAAGATCGTGAACGTCAGCGTGCTGCCCCAGACGTAGCGCCACCGCGAGCCGCCCGGGATGTTCTCGAACAACGCCTCGCGCGTCAGCCGGCGAATGCCGGTGCGGTGGTCGAGCCAGTCCAGCAGCGACTTCATGACACCGGAACCGCGTGGCTGTGGCCGGGTTGAAAATTCTGAAACTTCACCCACACCTCCGTCTTGTTGCGAACCTCAATCTCGAGCGCATCCATCGCGCGCGGGCTTACGCCCTTGACGCGTTCCCCATCCAGCTTGAAGTTGCTGTTGTGGCACGGGCAGAAAAAATCGCCGTAGCCCGGCCGGTAATCAACGAAGCAGCCCAGGTGCGGGCAGACCGTGTGCAGCGCCATCGGCACGCCGTCGACGAGCCGCAGGTAGACCGCGCCGATGCTGACGTTCGGGAACTTGTTCCAGGCGTCCACCTTGTCGGCCACGACCGCGAACTTGGCCGGCGAGCCATCGGCGGGAATGGCATCAATCGAGGTTATCCGAACGAAGCCGTCCCCACTGCCGCTGCCGCGCTTGTTGCGCTTGGCCAAGGGATTGAGATACGACCACAGGCCGGCGCTAAATGGAGCCATGCTGATAAGCGTGCCGAAAAACGCGCAGAGAAACTTGATGAAACCGCGCCGCTCCTCGACCGGCTCATTTGCCGTGTCCTGCTCGCCGGGCTCATCTTGTTGGGCGTCCGCTGCTGCCGAGGCCTCACCGAATATCGGATAGTTGAAGCTGGATTCAGGCGCGTTCTGATCGGTTGGCTCCAGCGGCGGGGAAGGATCCGGGATGTCCACTGGGCCGGCGGGTTCACCAGCGGGGGCGTCGGGCGGCTTGGCTTGATTTTCCTCTTGGTTTTCCACCTTGCAAAGGGAACGGAATCATAGTGACGGCCCCGCAGTGTGACGAGAAAAAACACCCGGGCGACCGCCACGGTTGATTTGTCTCGACCGTGCGGGGTGGAGTTACATTTACTCCCCGGCGGCGGATCAACAGCCGACTCCGCCAGGCAAATGGCGCTCCACACAAAACAAATCCGGCTTGGCGGCCGCGAACACGCGTTCCACTATCCCAAGGCCGAGGAGGGCATGATCCTCTCCGTGCTCGAGGGGTGGGATTGTCCCTTGGCCAAGGCGCGGCTCGGCGGCGCAGCGGCGCTCTATTTCAAGTTCCACCTTCCCGGCGCGCGGGTCATCTGCTACGAGCCAAACGCGCCCACCCATGAGTTGCTCGTGGCCAACGTCGGCGCGGTCGACGGCATCGAGACCCACCCCTGCGGCATCTGGAACCGGGAAGGCACCTTCCGGCTGCACCACGCGCCCGGCGGACATACCGGGGCCGCCACCCTGCAGCCGGGCGACGGGTGGCCGAACGATCTCGGAGGCGAAGACATCACCACCAGAAAACTGAGCATCGAACTCCGGCGGCTGCAACTCGCCTCGGTCGACTGCTCAAGGTGGACGCCGAGACTGCCGAGCCGAAGATCCTCCACGAGGTGCTCACGAACGCCCCGGATGTGCCGTTCCGAAACATCTACATCGAGTACCTCGCCATCGCCGTCCGCAAATACCTCACCGAGAAGCTTTGCCCAAGATATGACGTCCACCTTTGCAGCGTCAGTTTTGACCGGCAAGGCACCCTGCTGTTCGTCCTAAAAGACCCGGCTCATTAAAATTTCATGTTTGAAAAAATCTCTATCCACACGCCGCGCCAGTTCGTGCCGGCAGACCTGAACGCCGGCAGTTGGCCGACGCTCGAGCCGCTCTTCGACCAGCTCGAGGGGCAGTTGGCCGGCGCCGCCGATGGCGCGCAGCTCGAGCAGGCCATTCTGAACTGGGAGGAATTATCCGCCGCCATCGCCGAGGAAAGCTCAAAGCGGTACATCGCGATGACCTGCCAAACCGAGGACAAGGCTGCGGAAAAGGCGTACCTCGAGTTCGTCGAGACGATCGAGCCGGAGGTGACACAAAGCAGCTTCCGCTTGGCCAAGGCGTTGACGGAACAGCCCCACCGCGACGGTCTCCCGGCCGGACGCTACGAGGTGCTCACCCGCGACGCCGCGCTCGAGGTCGAGTTGTTCCGCCCCGAGAACGTCCCGCTCGAGACCGAGACGGCCAAGCTTGGCCAGCAATACCAAAAACTCATCGGCGGCCTGGCCGTGCAATTCGACGGCAAGGAACAAACGCTCGTGCAGATGGGCCGTTACCTCGAGGAGACCGACCGTGCCCGGAGGCGGGAGGCGTGGGAGCTGGTGGCCAACCGCCGGCTCGAGGAGGCCGAAACCATCGACGCCCAGCTTGACGACTTGGCCAAGCGGCGAATCCAAATGAGCGACAACGCCGGCTTTCCGAATTACCGCGACTTTGCCCACCGCCGCAAGGGCCGGTTCGACTACACGCCGGACGACTGCCTCGCCTTTCACGACGCCATCGAGCAGGAGATGGTGCCGCTGCTCACCGAACTGCACGACGAGCGCCGGGCGGCACTGGGCGTCGAGTCGGTGCGGCCGTGGGACACGGCGACCGACCCGCACGGGCGCCCACCACTCAAGCCATTCGACGAAGTGCCACAATTGATCGACCGCACGCAGGCAATCTTCGACCAGCTCGACGGCGATCTCGCCGGCTGGTTTCGAATCATGCAGGAACTCGACCTGCTTGATCTCGCCAACCGCAAGGGCAAGGCCCCCGGCGGCTATCAGGATTCATTGGCCGAGGCTCGGCTGC
>CAYWMH010000221.1:0-4482 GCA_964459315.1 uncultured Verrucomicrobiota bacterium | reverse complement strand
GCACCGACAGCGTTGTAAAAACCGAAGTCACCGACGGCGATGTAGATCCAGCCGTCGATGCCCATGCGAATGCCGTTGGTGGTGTGATCGGCGCCGCGTTTGCCGACGTAGTCGGTGCTGATGCCGCTGACGAGCCGTTTCTCCCGATCGGCCACGCCGTCGCGGTCGGTGTCCTCGTACAAGGTGAGGTAGGGAGGGTGCAGCACCCAGAGGCGGCCGTTGTCGTAGATCAATCCGCGCGGGTGATCCATCTTGGCGAAGGTGTTGACCTCGTCGGCCTTGCCGTCGCCGTCGGTGTCAAGACAGCGCACCACGCGGCCACGGCCCTTCTCCTTGCCGAGCGAGCCCTGTTCGTCGATGCCGACGAACAGTTCCCCGGTCGATGCCGCCGTGAGGCAGACCGGATAGTTCACCAGCGGCGGCTGCGCGAACACGGTCAGGTTGAAACCGTCCGGCGCGTTGACACGCGGCTCATTGGTTTTCGGGGGTGCGTTGGTGCTTTTTTGTGAAGCCTTGACGACCTTGCGAGGCAGCTCCGGCAGCGCGCCGGTGTGGGCCTCGAATTCCCAAAAACTACCCCAGTAGGCCGGCTTGGCCCCGAGATAGGTGATCTTGAAATACCGCGTGTTTTTGGCGTCGACCTTGTGCGGGGTGACCTGCCGCACCTCCTTGTTTTTGGATTGGTCAACAAGCAGCTTCCAGTCCCTGGCGTCGGTGGAGCCTTCGATCCTGTACTTGTACGCGCCGTTGGCTTTTTCCCAAATGAGACGGACGTTTTGGATGTCCTGCGCTTGGCCAAGGTCCACCTGCAGCCACGAACCGGGCGCACTGTTGGCCGCGCACCAGCGGGTGGTGGGGTCGCCGTCGACGGCGTGTTTGGCGAGGTTGCCCTTGTTGGCCTCCTCGGAACTGGCGGTTACCTTCTTGCCGGTGGCTGCGTTCCGCGGAACACTATTTTTGGCGTTTTTTTTTCCGCCAGCCGACTGCGGCTTGGGCTTGCTGTTGAGGTCGAACGACCCGTTTTTTGGCTTGGCCACCTTCATGTCCTCTCGCTTGACCGCCCAGAGAATTCCTCGGGCAACCAGGTTGAGGTAGCGGGGATCGGCCACGGTGACGTTGTTGTGTCCGATGGAGGTGCTGAAGACGCGGGTGCCGTTGTAGTCGTTTGTCCATGCGACGACAGCCTTGCGATTGCCCTGCACACCGCGCGCGACGACCTTGGCATTCGGGAGCACCTGCACGTTGTTGTAAAGTTCCTCTCGCTGGGTCGTCCAGTTCTCGATTCCCTTGGTGATGAACGCGACATTGTTCTCAAACTTGATCTCAATCGGCTGCTGCGGGCCGTGGCCGGTCGATTGCAGACCTATGTACTCGAACCACTTCGCGTTGTCGGCGCCCGGCTTGACCGGCTTGCGGAAGTCGCCTGAGCGATACGAGTGCATGGCGCAGTGGAGATTGACGCCGGGCACGCCCTTTCGATGGGGCGCGAGAACTCCGGCGATGGTGTTCGCTTCACTTATTCCAGCGGCGCACTCGTCGTGGATAATGATATCGTAGTCCTTCGCGTAGTCCGGTTTTCCAAAAATGGGCAGCGGCGGCTTGGTGCTTTTGTCGTCGGAATGCGCTTGGTCGATGACGATGTTGATCCGCCGCTCGAGGCCCTGCTTGAGGATGTCCTTTTGCTTGGCGTAATCATGACAGCAACCGCCGGTGATCAGCAGTGCGCGCAGCGGTTTCTTGTCGGCAGCGGTCAGTTCCCCGGCGGCGAGGCCGGTCAGCGTGAGTAGGAGGGCAAGTAAACGCATGATATGTCCGGCAAAGTTTATGCGACTTTCGGTGAAAGTAAATCAATCTCCGGCGAGTGCCCGAAGGAGGTGTGTGGCTGGCTGGTAGTTCTCGAGGACGACCATCGATTTGCCGTCGCGGTGCATGCGCACCTGGGTGACGCTGATATCGGGGGTTTTGCTCGGCGAAAAAAGGATGTCATCATGTGTGGCATTTTGGGCCTGGGCGAACTTGTCCGGCGTCAGATCGCCGCCGAGGTGGTCGCTCCGGCCGGTTGCGACGTGCATGGTGCCGAGGATTTTCTCGTCCTGTATGTCGCGGCCGGACACCGGCAACACCTGCGTGCCGAAACCCAGCTCGCCGAGTTCGCCGGTGACCGGGTCGTCGGCCAGCTTGGCGTTGTGTGCGTCGATGACCGACTGGTTGCCGCGGATCAGCGTCACGCCGGTGACGCGCGCGCCGGAGACCTGCTGCAGGCCAAGCGTGCCGTCGCCGTACTGCATGGGGAACGCGCCGTCGCCGCCGGTCGGCACGAAGTACACCTCGCCCGCCGGGAGGTTCGCGACGTCCGGTTCGTCGGCGAGACAGATGCCGTGACTCTTCTGCGCCTCCTGTCGGCCGCAGTCGAGCCGGAGCGTGTGCCTGTCGTCGCCCAGCGCAAAATCGATTTCGAAATGGTCGGCGCGCGTCAGCGCGAGCCGCATCTTCTCTGCGTCGCGGCTGACCTCGTTGTAATCCACGGCCAGGCCGCTGCGGAGGATGATGTCGTTCACGCCGTGCAGCGTCGCCCCGCGGAAGCCGTGCCGCTTGGCCAAGGCGGTAAGCGGCGCGGTGGCGGAGTGGGTCGAGATGCAGAGGATGATGTCGTGGTTCGGGTAAACATCGCGCTCGAGACTCAGCTCGGAGCCGTCCGGCTCGACGGCACGGTCCGGTAGATCGAGGTTGCTGCCGCCCGTTTCCTCGTAGGCGAAAAACCGGCCGCCGACCAGGCCAAGCTCGGCCATCACGCCGTCGTGCAGTCCCTTGTAAAACGAGTCATGGGCGTGGCGCTGGATGGAGAATCGCGCGTCCGCGAGGAACGTCCAGCCCTTGGCCAAGCCGGGGTCGGGCAGGTCGATCACGACGCAGATCCGCTCGCCCGGGCTGGGGCGGAACGTGGTTTGCAGCAGGCGTGAAAGGCTGAACGGGGGAAAGTCCGGTTGATTCATGGCAGGGTTGCGCTTGGCCTAGGCCGACGCAGGGCAGAGAGACAACCGCAATTGAGCCCAAAAATTAAGCCAAAAAAATCGCTTGGCCAAGCCGGGCAAGGGCGGGTAGGTTGCCTGTCCGGCGGGTTGCCGGATGAAACATGTTCTGGGGTGTACTCATAGGATTTTTGGTTGCGGCAGTGTTTGGATACTCCATGCTGTTCGATGTTGAGGCAGGTTTCCTGGCGGACACCTACAAGGAGATGGCGACCGGCATCGGCATCGGGGTCGCCACCGGCACGGTCATTTTCCTCCTCGGGGCCGGGGTCGTCTCCGCCATGGACTATATGCGGAAGCGCAAGACTTCCTGATTTTCCGCGCTTGGCATGAGCGCGTCCCACACATCCGTCCGCAGTCTTTATGTGCATGTGCCGTTCTGCGCGGCCAAGTGCGACTACTGCGCCTTCTACTCCGAGCCATCCGGCGACGGGCAGATGAACCGCTACGTCGATGCGCTGATCGGCGAGATGGATCTGGTCGCCCCGTCGGTCAAGCCGCGTACGGTCTTCTTCGGCGGCGGCACGCCGTCGCTGCTAAGCCTTGAACAATGGCGGCGCATCCTCGAAGCGATGGAGCGGCTCGACCTGCTCGGCGCTGACGAGTGGACGGTCGAGTGCAACCCCGCCACCGTCTCTGCCGAGAAGGCCAAGCTGTTTCGCCAGTTTGGGGTGAACCGTATCTCGATGGGCGTTCAGTCGCTCGACGAGCGGTTGCTTGACCGGCTTGGCCGCATCCACTCGCGAGAGATGGTGTTCAAGTCGTACGACCGGCTGCGCGCCGCCGGGTTCGACAACATCAACCTCGACCTCATGTTCGCCATCCCCGGCCAGACGATTGAGATTTGGCGGAGCTCTCTTGCCTAGGCCAGCGCCATGGGCAGCGAACACCTCTCCTGCTTCGAGGTGATCTACGAGGAGGACACCCCGCTCTACGAGCAGTTGCAGGCCGGCGAATTCGATGTCGACGACGTGTTGGCCTGCGCGATGCACGACGCGCTGATCGATACCGCCGCCGCCGCCGGCTTTGCGCAGTACGAGGTGGCCAACTTCGCGCGGCACGATGGATCCCCCGATGGCGAGCTGCCGTCCTACGCCTCCCGCCACAACGTCAACTACTGGCGCGGTGGTGGCTGCCAGGGGCTTGGGCCAAGCGCAACCGGTTACGTCGACGGCCGACGCATCCGCAACATCGCCAACACCGAACGCTACTGCGAACAACTTGCGCTTGGCCAACGGGCGCACGAGTCGGTCGAGCAACTTTCACCCTTGGCCCGCGCCGGGGAGACGGCGGCATTTGGCCTACGAATGAACGCCGGCTGGCCGTTCGACGTGTTCGCCCAAGTCACTGGCCACGATCTGCGAACCGGTTGGGCAGGGGACATGCAGCGCGCAGTCGACTCCGGCTGGGGCGTGCGAAGCGCAGAGCGGTTCCACCTCACGCGCCAAGGCCT
>CAYWMH010000220.1:3219-4494 GCA_964459315.1 uncultured Verrucomicrobiota bacterium | reverse complement strand
TCCACATCGATCAATGCCTCCTCATATGCATTGATGTGACCCTGCAACGCAAGTTTCCCGTTATCCCATGCTTTACTGAAACTTTCCTTACTTTTCTCACTCGACTCCTTGAAAAAACGTTCAGTGTAGATACCCTCTACGTGCTCCTGTACGCTCTTAACCTCTTCCGAGGCCGAAGCGATCGCATTGTAGCCCTTTTCAAAATGCTGATTGAGCACCGTTTTGTCATTCAGCCACACATCATAATGTTTAAATTTCTCGGGCCACTCATATGACCATTTCACAACCAGAAATAAAACTGCACATGCAATCGTTGCCCATTTCCATTTCTTGTAGCCGGCCAAGTTTCCTTGCTTCAATTCGGCCCAAGCCAAAACAACAAACATACTCGAGGCAATCAACACCATCGTATTCCCTGCGCCCACGGTGACGTTCATTAGCCCCATAGACCAAGTGCCGGGCTCGGCCCCCACACGCAGCAAGACATAGGAGGAAAAGAGAGCACCGAAGAGCATGACCTCGGAAGCGAGGAAAAGCCAAATACCCAGCTTGCCGTTGTATAGGCCTGTGTCAGGCCTTGGTTTAACCGTGTAGGGGATTTCCATGGATATTATAAAATCGCTTTACTTGGCAGGCTGTGCCTGGGGAGAGAAGTCCTTTTTGGCACCTGGAACGCTATACTCGTAAGGGTCTCGATATACCTTAATCTCTTTTGTGAAGTTACCATGAGGCGGCGGAGTGGGAGTCTCCCACTCAAGCGTAGTGGCCTGCCAAGGATTGTCAGACTCAACCTTTTCGCCGTGCTTCACACTCCAGAACAGATTTATAATGAATGGCAACTGTGCAACCAGCATTGCCCATGCGGCAGCAGAGATTGGAACATTCAACCCCATGATCGTGTCGCTTAGGGCGCCCACTGTTACGTCTGCATTGTCCGGGTTCGCCAATGCGTAGGTAGCACCGCCATCGGACATACGGCGACTCATACCGGCCATTCCTTGGGCAAACATCGGAAGGAAAATGAGGTTCATAAAAATGAGTGATGACCAGAAATGCACTTTGCCCCAATATTCACTCATTTTCCGGCCTGTCATCTTGGGGAACCAGTAGTAGACCCCGGCAAAGATGGCAAAGATCGTCCCCGGCGCGACCACATAGTGGAAATGCGCGATGACATAATAGCTGTCGTGCAGCGCCACGTCGCTGAAGTTGAAACCGAGCGGAAGGCCGGTCAGTCCCCCGATACCGAACATCGGCAAGAAAGTCAAAGCAAAC
>CAYWMH010000220.1:1733-3209 GCA_964459315.1 uncultured Verrucomicrobiota bacterium | reverse complement strand
CGAAAAGACAAGTTAAAATGATTACTGAAGGTATCGAGATTAGAAGCGTAGTGGTCTGGAAGAAGGCGCTGATCACCGTACCCATCCCAGTCATGTACATGTGGTGTGCCCAGACAATGAACGCCAAGAAACCGAGCACCACAATGGAGCCAACAAGAAACTTATATCCCCAGAGCGGCTTCCGAGTATTGTTAGCGAGGATCTCGGCCACAATGCCCATGCCGGGCAGGATGAGCACGTATACCTCCGGGTGCGCGAGAAACCAAAACAGATGCTGCCACAGCAGCGGGCTGCCCCCGCCGCTGACATCCACGTCTTGTCCGCCCACCACCAAGCCGGTCGGCAGGAAGAAGCTCGTCTCCAGCACACGGTCCATCAACTGCAGAATACCGGCCGCTTCAAGCGGCGGGAAAGCGAGCAGCAACAGGAACGCCGTGATGAACTGTGCCCAGACAAAAAACGGTAGCCGCAGCCAGGTCATCCCCGGCGCGCGCATGTTGATGATCGTCGCCAGGAAGTTCACCGCACCCAGCAGCGACGAGGTGATCAGCATGACCATGCCGATCAGCCAGTAGGTCTGGCCGTCGGTCGGGATCACCGTCGCCAACGGCGAGTAGGAGGTCCAGCCGGCCTGTGCCGCGCCGCCCGGGATGAAGAAGCTGACCATCATGATCACGCAGCCGAAAAAGAAGGCCCAGAAACTGGCCATGTTCACCCGAGGAAACGCCATATCCACCGCACCAATTTGCAGCGGGACAACGTAGTTGCCGAACGCCGCGAACGCCGCCGGCACAATACCCATGAACACCATGATCGTGCCGTGCATCGCGCCGAATACGTTGTACAACTCGGCGCTCATCACCCCGCCGGGCGCAACGTTGTTGCCGAGCAGCGCCTCCAGCATCGGCCCCACGAACGGAATCGCCTGCCCGTCGTACGCCATCGACCAGCGCATCGTGGCGATCAGGCAAAACCCAAAAAAAAGGAACGCCAGCCCGCAGAACCCGTACTGCATGCCGATGACCTTGTGGTCGGTGGAGAAAACGTACGTCCGCCAAAAACTGTGCGCGTGATGCTCCTCATGCTCGTCATGATGCACCTCGACGGCTCCTTGTGTCCCGGTGGCCTCTGCCTTGTCGCTCATCGTTGATTCAATCCAAAAAAATCCCTCTTTCTCCGGTCGCGGCGCGAACCAAAAGCGGTGGAGCCTATCGGCCCGCCCCCCCGGTTGTCAATCGCGACCCGCCTTCGCCTCAACTTTACACCTTATCGACCACCATCAACCCCAGCAACAGCGGCAGATAGATGATGGAGGCGAAGAACAAAACGCGCGCGCTTGGCCGGTTCATCCGCCGCGAAAACCGCACGGCGGCCCACAAAAACAGCCCACCCAACAGCACCGCCCCGGCCACATACCCCACCCCAGTCAACTGCATCGTGAACGCCATCAGGCTCGCGATGCACAAAAAACACGTT
>CAYWMH010000220.1:0-1723 GCA_964459315.1 uncultured Verrucomicrobiota bacterium | reverse complement strand
CCTGCACGGCCTCCCGCCCCCGCTCCACAAAACAACCGGGGGGCCAACCGCCTGCCGGGCGGTCCGCGCCCGCCCCCCCGCCGCGCTGGGCATCATCACGAACCCGGCTTTTTCGTACTCGTCGCGGTACATCCAGGCAATGGCCATGAAGTGCGGCACCTGCCAGAAAAACAAAATCCCGAACAGCATCCAGCCTAGCGGGTCGACCCCGCCCCGGGCAGCGGCCCACCCCATCAGCGGCGGCAGCGCGCCGGGAATCGCCCCGATGACGGTGTTCCACTCCGACTTGCGCTTGAGTGGCGTGTAGAGAAACAGGTACGTGACCAGCGTCACCGCGCCAAGCACCGCCACAAGCAGGTCTACCCAGGCGGCCAGGGCCAGCAGCCCGAAGACCGAGCAGATGCCGCCGAGCAGCAGCGCCGCCTCTGCGCCGACCGCCCCGCTGGGCAACGGTCGCCTCGCTGTGCGTTCCATCCGCGCGTCGTGGTCGCGCTCGAGGTATTGGTTGAGAATCGACGCGCCGGCCGCAAGCAACCCGGTGCCGAGCAGTGTCAGGCCGAGCTTGGTCAAGTTTTGGACTAAGACGCCAGTCTCACCATTCAACCCGACGTAAAACCCGACCAGCGTGGTGATCAGCACCATCGTCGTCAGCCGCAGCTTCACCAGCTCGGCAAAGACCGACCAGGCGCTCGCCCGCTCCACCTGTTTTTCCCGGGTCTCTTGAACTGTGTTGTCCATCAAAAAAATCTACACGGGGACAGTTGCCGCCCGGCCGGCATCTCCGGCCTCGCGCTTGGCCAAGCGCTCCGGCGCATTGGCCGCCCCGGCGACGAATGCGCACCGCTTGGCCGCCATCAGCATCAGGCTGGCCAACGCGAGGCATGCAGCCCCCAGCACCACGTGGCCCGTGGCCACGTCGGCCGCCTTGTTGCTCAACAGCGTCCAGACGCCCAACCCGGCCTGCGCGACGATCATCGCCAACAGTACGAAACCGATCTTTGTAAAACAGTGCGCTTGGCCAAGCGCCCGCCGGGCCTTCACGACCAGGGCCATGGTCATGGCCAGTGTCGCCACCGCGCCCAAGCGATGCAACATCTGCAGCCAAACATGCCACGCCAAAATGGCGTGTCCAGTGGCAAGATACGTCTTCGGATTCCCCTCCGCGTCGAGCAACTGGTTTGCGGCGTGGAGGCTCTTTTGCAATTCGAAACGGTTGTTGTTGTACCGCGCGACCGACGCCTCATCCGGCGCCGGCCAAGCTTGGCCGTGCGCCAGCGGAAAATCCCAGATCGCCAGGCCGGCGTGCTGATGCCGCATCGTCGCTCCGAGAAGCAGTTGCACAAAAATCAGGCTGATCACCACGACCAGCCTGCCTTGGATCGCCACAAAACCGGCCCGGTCGTTCCCGCCCGCCCAGTGCCACCAACCGCTGGTGACCAGCGCAATTCCGCAAATCAGGATCAGGAACAACTGCGCCACCGCCCCGTGGATCAGGCCAAGGTTCGGGTTGATCTCCGTCACCCGCAACCCGCCGAGGACGCCCTGCCCCACGACCAACAACACGGCCCCGCCCCCCAGCCGGCGCACCCATTTGCGGTCGTCCTTCACCCAAATCCAAGCGGCCAGAATAATCGTCAGCAGCCCGACAAACGATGCCACCAGCCGGTGTGAATGCTCCTCAAAAATCCCGTATTTCCCGAGCCACTTGTCGAATGGCACGAGA
>CAYWMH010000219.1:0-4501 GCA_964459315.1 uncultured Verrucomicrobiota bacterium | reverse complement strand
GTCCGAACGGCATGGATCAACCCGTTGGAACGGAACAGAGAGGCGTAACTGCCCCGTCCGGCGCTCAGGAATAACCCGCCGTCGCCCTCGAGTGTGACTTCCTGCACCCTGCCCTGGACGAGATTGCCCAGTTCACGGCGGATCACCTCCCAGCCACCGGTGCCGGGAACCTCGATAAACTCACTCCAACCTTCGCCGGAAAAGTCGTCATCCTCAAAGTGCACCTTATCCGCCGCCTGGCCCGAGGCCAGCCCAAGCGACAGGAGTGTCGCCGCAAAAAACGTCGTTTTATTCATCATGGCAAAAATCGGTGGTGCATTTGTAGCCGCTTGGTCAAGCACACTCCAGCCGCAAAAAATAAAATAGTTCACAAAATGGCTTGTGCCGCAACGGGCCATTGACTAGCTTTCGTCCCCTTTTTTCGAGCAGGAGGGCCGAAATAGATGCAACGAAAAGTCAAATCCATCAAGACGCGCAAGTCCGTGGCCAAGCGGTTCAAGATCACCGCCTCGGGCAAAATTGTCCGAAATCGCCCCGGAAAACGGCATCTTTTGGCCAGCAAAAACGCCAAGCGCCGCCGCAAGCTCGGCACCCCGGCACTCGTCGACAAGACCGATTACGCCCGGGTGATGGAGAATATGCCTTTCAGCCACTGAGCTGTTTGCCCTTCAACAAAACACAGGCATGAGAGTCACCAACGCACCCGCCTCCCGCAAACGCCGCAAGCGCATGATCGAAGCCGCCAAGGGCTTCCGCATGCGCCGTTCCAAACTTTACCGCTACGCCAAGGACGCCGTCGAGCACGGCCGCCAATACGCCTATCGCGACCGCAAAAACAAGAAACGCACCTTCCGCGGCCTCTGGAACCTGCGCATCAACGCTGCCGCCCGCGACGCCGGCATCACCTACAGCCGTTTCATCGAGGGCCTCAAGGCCGCCAAGGTCGAGGTCAACCGCAAGGTGCTCGCCGACCTGGCCGCCACCGACTCGGCCGCCTTCGGCGAACTGGTGAACACCGCCAAGAGCGCGCTCGAGGCCAAGGGCTGAGCGCTTGGTCAAGTTGACTTTTTCCGCGGGCGGTCTTTAATGGCCGCCCTCTTTTGTTTCCAAAAAGGAAACCTTGGGACATGTCATTCCTTGACGAAATCACCCCGCTGAAGGAAGCCGCCCTGCAGGCGCTCGAGACCGCCGACACCTTGGCCAAGCTCGACGACGTGCGCGTGCAATACCTCGGCACCAATGGCCAGTTCACCGGCCTGCTAAAGCAGATGGGCGGCTTGGCCAAGGAGGAACGCCCCGCCGCCGGCAAGGCGGTTAATCAAGCCAAGGCCGAGCTCAACCAAACCCTCGACCAACGGCGCGAGCATCTCGAGCTTGTCGCCGCCGCGCCGCAACGCGCCACCGACTTCACCGCGCCGGGCCGACGGCGCCCCCTTGGCCGGCAGCACCCGCTCACGCAGGTCACCGAGGACATCGTCCGGAGCTTCCGCAAGATCGGCTTCGCCGTCGCCGACGGGCCGGAGATCGAGAGCGAGCGCTACTGCTTTGACGCCCTCAACACCCCGACCGACCACCCGGCCCGCGACACACAGGACACCTTTTTCCTCAACGCCAACGAGCGGCCGCTGCTCCGCACCCACACCTCCTCCGTCCAAATTCGCGTGATGGAACAGACCCCCCCGCCGATCCGCATCATCGTGCCGGGCCGCGTCTACCGGAGAGACAACGCCGACGCCACCCACAACCCTACCTTTCACCAGATCGAGGGCCTTAACGTTGATAAAAACGTCACAGTCGCCGACCTCAAGGGCACGGTGGAGTTCGTCTTCCGGGAACTGCTCGGCAAAGAGGTTAAGCTGCGGTTCCGGCCGCACTACTTCTCCTACACCGAGCCGAGCCTCGAGATCGACTTCAGCAGCCCGCTCGTCCGCAAGATGGGAAAGGAATGGCTCGAGATCGCCGGCTGCGGCATGGTGCATCCGGCCGTCTTCGAGAACGTCGGCTACGACCCGGAGGAATGGAGCGGCTGGGCGTTCGGCTTCGGCATCGAGCGCATCGCGATGATCCGGTACGGAATCAGCGACATCCGTCTGTTCTACGAAAACGACCTCCGCTTCCTCGGCCAGTTTTAGCCCTTGGCCAAGGGCGGCGGTTCCGCTGCCGGTTATTTTTTTCCCAACGGCACAAAAGCGCTTGATTGGTGTTTGGCTGTTGTTACTTTTTCGCAGCCGCGAGCAGGGCTGATCCGCGGCGCACACGAAAAACCCATCACACGGAAACCTGACGTGAAAGTATTCGCCGGCACTTCTAACCTCCCACTTGCCGAGGCCATTTGTGCCAACAATGGTATAGAGCAAGGCAAACTCTCCATCACCGCATTCCCCGACGGTGAGTCGTTTGCCAAGATCGAGGAAAACGTCCGGGGCGAGGATGTGTTTGTCATCCAGTCGACCTGTCCGCCGACGAATCATCACCTGATGGAGTTGTTCATCATCATGGACGCGCTTAAGCGGGCCAGCGCCGACCGGATCACGGCGGTGCTGCCGTTCTATGGCTACGCCCGGCAGGACCGGAAGGATCAGCCACGCGTACCGATCTCGGCCAAACTCGTGGCCAATTTGCTCGTGGCCGCCGGGGCCAACCGCATTTTGACGATGGATCTGCATGCCCAGCAAATTCAGGGCTTTTTCGACATCCCGGTGGATCACCTGTACGCCTCGCCTGTGATTTTTGCCTACCTCAAATACACCAAGCGGGAGAATCAGGTGGTGGTCAGCCCGGACGTGGGCGGGCTAAAGATGGCCCACGCCTACTCGGAAATGCTCGAGGCCGACCTGGCCATCGTCGCCAAGCGCCGTACCAGCGCCACCGACACGGAGTCGGTGGGCATTATCGGCGAAATTGAAGCGAAAAACGCTCTTTTGGTCGATGACCTCACGGAGACCGCCGGCACGCTGGTCAACGCCGCCGCCATCCTAAAGGAGCACGGGGCGGCGAGCGTCCGGGCCTGTGTTTCCCACACGATTCTCAATAATTTGGGTATTGATCGCCTGAAAAACTCTTGTATTGACGAACTGATAACGACTGATACAGTCCCCCGCCCCGAAATTGAGGGGTTGAACATCAACACCCTCTCCGTGGCGGGGTTGCTGGGGGAAGCCATCCAGCGAATCCACAACAATTCCTCGGTGAACTCGCTGTTCCGATTCAAGGGAGCGCGCACCACTTGAGCCCGCCGGGGAAGGCAGTTTTTTGCGACAAATTACATGAAAGCAATCTCGTTGGCCGCAAGTCCGCGGACGTTGACCAAGACTACAGGCAGCAAAAAAGTTCGCCGGGGCGGAGGGCTGCCCGGCGTCATTTACGGGAACGGCGACACACAGAGCATCGAGATCGAGGCCAAGCAGTTTGGCAAAGCGGTCAAGTCCACCGCGGCGAAAAACTTCCTCGTCGAGCTGGACATCGAGGGCAAAAAGAACATTGCAATGGTGCAGGATGTCCAGAGGAACCCCCTGACCAACCTGTTCATCCACGTCGATTTCAAGCGGCTGACCAAGGACAGCGTCGTCACGGCACAGGTTCCGCTGCGCCCGGTTGGCACCGCCGAGGGCGTGAAACAGGGCGGCGTCCTGCAGACTTCCATGCACACCATTACGCTGAAGGGCCGCCCGGCAGACATCCCCGAGAGCCTCGAGCCCGACGTCAGCGACCTGGATGTCGGCCAATCCCTGCACCTGGAGGATATTGACCTGCCGAAAGGGGTTGTCGCGATTGGTTCACCGAAGGCTATGGTGATCGCCGTCGCGACCTCCCGCATGCAGATGATGGCCGAGGCGGAAGAGGCGGCGGCTGCCGAGGCGGCAGCAGCGGAAGAGGCGGGAGAAGCCACCGCCGAGGGCCAAGCCCCGGCAGAGGAAGGCGCCAAGGGAGAGGGCGACGCCGACGCCCCCGAGGGCGGAGACAAGAAGGAAGGTTGATACATTTTAGTGCGGCCCGCCGGATTGGCGGTTTCGCGGTGATCTTTGAGAAGGCCTGCGCATGGAGGAGACATTCCTGATCGCGGGCTTGGGCAATCCCGGCAAGGGTTACGCCGCCACGCGGCACAATGTCGGGTTCATGGTACTCGACCGCTTGGCCAAGCGATTGGGCGCGGCGTGGAAGATGAACAAAAAGTTCGCCGCTCACTTGGCCAAGGGCAGCCAGGACGGCGGCACGAACCTGCTGTGCAAGCCGCAGGGTTACATGAACCTGAGCGGCCAATCGGTGGTGCCGTTGGCCCAGTATTACCAGATCCCCCACGGGCGGATCATGGTGGTGGTCGACGATCTCGATCTGCCACTTGGCACCGTGCGAATGCGCCCCGGCGGCGGCACGGGCGGCCATCGGGGCCTGGATTCCATCCAGGGATTGCTCGGAAAAGACGAGTTTGCCCGGCTCCGGCTGGGCATCGGCCGACCGGAGCCAAACCAGGACGTATCCGGCTTTGTGCTTGGCCAATTTG